>JBGTLS010000497.1:0-8886 GCA_041744015.1 Cryomorpha sp.
CCCTGTCCCAAAACTTTCAACTCATCGTTGAGTCCGTCACCATTTGGCGAAAACGCTGAAGGAACTCCTACAGCTGCGACGAAATTCACGAATACGGTAACGCTGTCAACGGCTGTACAAGTACCTTCTTCACTGTAGTAAACGATAAATGTCGTGGATTCATCCGGAGAGGTTTGAACAGTTTGGTTGCGGAAATTATCCACCATATCGTACGGTTGCCAAAGAAAATCCCCAATGGGTGGTGCACCTCCGAGTCCGGCAGTGAGGGATATGGTTGCTCCTGAATTGATGGTTCTGTCGGGGCCAGCATTCAACGGTGGTCGCTCTCCAACGAACACATTTGCAATCACCGGGGTAGCCGCTCCTGAAGGATTGAACGCTTCGATGATGACCGTGTAATTCCCGATCTCATCATAACATACCAATCCCGGACTTCGCGCAATAGAAGTCGCCGGATTTCCTCCGGGGAAATTCCAATGAACTGAATCGGCATTGGTGAAAATGGCGGAGAAAAATTCACAGGTTCCAGCACACATGGTATCGGGGATCATCGCCTGAATTGTTGGGCGACATTCCGGCGTATTTACCACGGTGATCACGTTCTGAAATACCCGAACGCTATCGCCGCCAGCCCCATTTGCGTAAAGCGACACACTGTAAGTCCCTGGTACATTGTAACACACTTCCGGATTTTGTTCGTTCGAAAACTGAGTCAAAGCACCCTGAAAATTCCAGGCAATGCTGTCGATCCCAAAGCCCGTACTGACATTCGAAAATTGAACGCAACCTCCGGCACATACCGTATCAGCGCTCACCTCAAACCGCGGAACTGGCGGATTGATACATTGTACAACAGTTATAAAATCCACAAAAGTCTGGGAATCTATTTGTCCATTTTCATTACTTGCCGTTAGAGTTACATTATAGGTCCCAGGCGTATTGTAACAAATTACGGAAGGATCTCTGTCGGTTGATACAGCATCATTGATATTGGCGACACCCTGAAAAACCCAAAGATAGTCATCTACAAGTCCAAGCGATTGATCAAAGAAATCTACACAATCGCCCGTACAGATTTCTGTAGCACTTGCTCCAATACCCACAACGGGTGGTCCGGTGCACGGATCGACAACAATCGTTAAGGTGTATGGAATCGCTGAGGGTCCTTCCTGATCTGTAGCTACCAATGTAATTTGGTATGTTCCGGGATTATCGTAGCAGACCGTTGGATTTTGCTGGGTTGATATACCTGGCTCTATTTCCCCGTCAGCCTGTCCCCCGGGCAAGTCCCACTCCCATGCAAAAATGGTGGTGGGAGATGTGGAAAGATCCGTCAGATCAATGCACGCACCGGGACAAATGACAACGCGGGATGCTTCGAAAAACACCTCAGGACCAGTACAATCAATCACCTGAATGTAATTTGGAAAGGTCTGTGTTTCTGCTCCATCCACATCGGTGGCTGAGAGTGTAACATCGTAAAAACCGATTTCATTCAGGCAAACGGTGGGATTTTGATTGAAAGAAGTGACTATATCATTTCCGCTGGCACTGGTGAAAGTCCATATCCATAGAAAAATCTCATTTCCTGTGCTTAAATCGGTGAAATCAATGCACTCCTCATTTGAGCAGACCACATTCTGCGAAGCAGAAATTTGAATTACCGGACCGCAGTCGAGTACTTCAATCATATTCGTAATGGTAAATGGTGCACTTGTTCCAATATTATCAGTAACAGTAAGCGTCACACTATAAAAACCTGGGTCGGTATAACACACTGTTGGATTCTGATCAGAACTTGTTGCGGGATTGGCTCCTGGAAAAGACCACGAATAAGTCGATCCGGCAGGGCCTACGGAAAATTCTTCATTAAAGGTGGTGAGGTCGTTAAATGTAACACACCCTGAGCCGGGCTGACCATTGCTTTCGCAAAAAGTATCAGAACTTCCGTCCGCTATTTCGAAATTGGCAACAGGACCGTCCGGGGTAGCACCTGAAACCAGCAGTATATCATCAATGGCTACAGAGGCTTCTGTGACAATTCCGTCGTTGTTGTTTTGCCATCGGAAACCAATTTTTACAAGAGGATTGTTGTTTGCAGACGCTGGGAGCGTATACGCAGGAGAAGCCGCCCAGGTATGATTTGCCCCACAGACATTTATCGGGTTGATAAGAGGAGCAGGAAGAAGTGGAATCCAAATAGTTCCGTCAAAATATTCAACTGCACAATTATCATTGGGGTTACCTAAAGTTAAATAATTGAAAGTAAGTGTAATACCAAATTCTCCAGAACAGTCAATGGTTGGTGATTCAGCACGTTTATTTGTTACACTTAATGGTGGAGGAAGAGCTGGTCCAAATTCCTGATAATTCGCTCCATTATCGATATTGGCGCCAGAGTTGATACCAATATGCAATGTTTGATTGAATTCTCCCGGATTGGTGACACAACCATTTCCACATCCCCCGGGAAACTGCCCCGATTCCGAAGCGCTCACAAACCATTCATTCGCTGCGTTTCCATTCGCTCCTACAGGGGTAACGGTCCATGGCCCATTAAACCATGCGAAACCATTGGCAAGCGTTCCCTGATTTGCGCAAAAACCGCTAAAATCTAAACCGAAATCTTCCGACCAGGGCAACTGGGCCTGTACGTTGTTGGTAATCGGGAAATTAAACAATAACAGACCTGCTATTGCAACAGTTTTTACTACCCATGGTTTATCCATGAATCGGGTTTTCTCCATGTTCAAATGCGCCAGTTCAAAGTGAATAAGTCTGTGAAAATAATGAAATATCGTCTGGTTGTGGTCCATGGAGATTAAAATATCGTGCAATCATTGGTTTTCAATCCGATTGATTTGGGTCCAAATATGCCTGATGTAGCTGAATAATGAACATGCAGTAAAAGTAATTATCCACAATGCGAAGATGATTAATCTTTGGGGCAAACGCTATGCAGACCCTTATCAACTTAAATTCAGGTTTATTTCTGACGCCAAATATGCTAATTCGATGTCCATACCACACGGAAATTATACCGTTGCATTCCCAATGAGACCTTTCCTGAATCTGTCGGAAATATATTTGTTTCAATTTTCTTTCCTTCAGGCATCTTTGTATCTTGATCCCGTCTTCTCCAATGTGTTGTCTTTGTGAGAACACGCCCCTCCCTTTAAGCTACAATGCAAGACGAGCATGCGTAGTAAATTTTTCATCTTATTCAGTTTGTTGTATTGTGGGAATGCTTTTTCCCAGGGCTCGTACGTCGAATGTGTTTCGGCTTTTATCCATTCCGATATTTCAAAGTATTCTGAAAATACGCTTTCGGATAATGCATCGTTCGTCCATGCTCCAATGGCAATGAAGGCTTTTATTCAAAAGGAAATACCTGTTTATCCGGCTTCCATTCCCAAAAATACAGAGACCTTTGTTCAGGAAGGTTATGTTAATAATGATTACTATACTTTTCTGTCCACCAGATTTTCTCCCCGGATTTTATTGAACATGGAAATTTGTAAACAGATTATCTTTCTCGACTTTCCCGATCTGTTCCTGGCTTTTGAAATACGGATTTACCAAATCCTCTCAGAAAAAACAATTGTGGAACAAAGAATCTATTGGAAGAAAACGAGTGAAAATTCATATCACTCTTTCAACCTCCACGATTAAACCGGAATGCCTGAAAATTGAATTCCTAATATTTCTGACGGACGATTTTCCGAACCGCCATTCGCTCCGTTCCGCTAATCAATTGAGCGAAATAGACGCCAGGCGCGAGCGTTGAAAGATCCAATTCTACCCTTTCGGAACCCCCCAATAAGTGCGATTGAATTCTTTTTCCATCCACAGAATAGATTTCGACTCTTAAATTATTTACAGAAGTGAGGAGGCTGGTTTCCACCCAAACAGTTCCAGTGGACGGATTTGGGTAAATATCAAAAGCATCAATTAGCGGGTGATCAGCGGTGGAGGAGATTACGAATTCGACGCCTGTTGTCGTTACAATACAGCCTCTTTCAGAAATAACCTGCACAACATAATTTCCTGGTATGGTTGCATCGATCGACATCCCATTTTCTCCTTCAATCACATTTCCATCTAAAAGCCACACATATGATGCGCCTTCCAATACAGAAGTGAGTACATTGCCATTTGTCTGAATTTGTGGAAGAAATTCCTGACCAGTTTCGCGAACACGGAACACAGTTCCTGGCGAACCCCTTACTGCATAAATTTCACCAAATATATCTTCTCCATATGAAACGATTCCTCCCGTAAATCCAGCGGAAGTAAAGCTTTCCCATACCCCATTTTCTTCCCAAAGAAACCAGTATTCAGGAGCACAATAGTCAGAGAACAGGTATTTTCCATAAAGATTTGGAAATGATGGTCCGCGATATACCCTGCCTCCCGTAATAGCACATCGAAAACCATTTCCCTGATTGCCCCACGCGTAATCGAAAATGGGATCTTCGTAATTACCCATATCACAACCGTTCAGATTGTAAGGAGCGATGCCTTCATAACAGCGCCATCCATAGTTAATACCCCCCTCGGAATCTGCCGCCTGATAGCTCACTTCCTCCCGGTTTGACTGCCCTACATCCCCAATAAACATTTCTCCGGTCTCTCTGTCAAAAGCAAATTTCCATGGATTGCGGAGACCATAAGCCCAAATTTCATCCAGTCCAAAATCATCATCGGCGAAAGGATTGTCGGGAGGAATGGAATAAGGCTCTGTTGAGACATCTA
The DNA here is from genome assembly GCA_041744015.1 of Cryomorpha sp. GTDB lineage: Bacteria > Bacteroidota > Bacteroidia > Flavobacteriales_D > Cryomorphaceae > JBBQZU01. The sequence goes on from JBGTLS010000497.1 coordinate 4,756, forward strand.
TGCGAAGCATCTTACCAAGGGGGCTCATAAGATTCTGAGCCCGGTTCAAGGGGTCGCCCCCGCTCCCACCATCACCCATGCCGATATACAAATATTCGTCAGGACCAAATTCCATATGTCCACCATTGTGATTGCCAAAATCCTGGGGAATTTGCATCAGAATTTCTTCTGAGGCTGCCACAGCAAAGTTTCCATCAGAATCTGATACCGCAAAGCGCGATATACGCGTGTAGAGTTGATTTCCAATGGTGTGGGTATAATTGACATAAAAATATCCCGTTGTACAGTAATCCGGAGGGAAAGCCAATCCCAGTAACCCTTTTTCGCTACCCCCGGAATCTACGCGGTCATTAATTTCCAGAAATGATTCATCCAGGACCGATCCATCAGGCAATAATATTTTTATGGCTCCATCCTGTTCCACTACAAACAGACGTTCATCTCCCGCGTGGGTTATTTCACAAGGACGGGCGAAGCCGTCAGCAATTTGTTCCAGTTCAACATTTTGAGAAAACAGATGGCTTGTTGTTATAGTTATCAGTCCCACCAGCACATTTCTTGAAAAAAGTATCGAGATTGTCATACGCAATTGGTTTAAGGTAATTTCGTGGAAATCCGTAATGATTTGGTCTTCCGGAAAACAAAATTAACAGACAATTGACCCATTGACATGATATTTCCTCATAATAATTGGATTCTTATGAGCCCAAATGACTTTTTTTTACGACCTGCTATTTCAATGGAAAGGGAATGACGAAAGAGATAAAACTCTCCTGCTCTTTAATCTCTGGGAACAATGCGGGATTTTAATCTGGCGAGGATTGCAACTATTGGCGAATGACTTTTCGGACCGCCATGTATTCTTTTGAACCAATCAGTTGGGTAAAATAAATTCCTGGCGCGAGGGTAGAAAGATCAATTTCAGTCCGTTCAGAACCGCCCAGTGGATGAGATAGAACTTTCTTCCCATCCAACGAATAGATATCCACTCTCAAGTCGTTTACCGCAGTTTGAAGTATTGCTTCCACCCAAACAGTGCCAATGGCGGGATTTGGAAAAATTTCAAAAGAACGCACCAGGATATGATCGGCTGCCGTAGAGATTACAAAATCGATCCCGCCAGTCGTCACCGTACAGCCGCTTGCGGAGGTAATGTGTACCACATAATTTCCAGATTCCGCTGCATTTATTAATATACTATTTTCTCCTTCGATCATCACCCCATTCAAATACCAAGTATACGATTCGCCTTCTAACATGGAAACCAGAACATTGCCATTGGTCTGGATATGTGGAAGAAATGCTTCACCTTCCTCTCGCACACGATATACCATGCCGTCTGAGCCATGAACGGCATACATCTCACCAAAAACATCTTCACCATAAGATACGATTCCATTCATAAATCCACCTGAAGTAAAAGTCACCCACTCATCATTCTCTTTCCATAAAAACCAATACTCAGGCGAACAATAGTCTGAGAAAAAATATTTACCATAAAAATTGGGGAAAGAAGCTCCCCGGTAGATGCGGCCGCCGGTGATGGAGCATCTGAAACCATTTATATTTTCACCATAGGCATAGTCAAAAACAGGAGCTACATACTCACCTGCTTCACAACTATCCAAACCATAAGGCTCTGTTCCTTCATAACAGCGCCAACCGTAATTCGTACCTCCCTGCGCTTCAGCCGGATGATGGTTTACTTCTTCACGGTTTTCCTGACCTACATCCGCTATAAATAAATCGCCAGATACCTTATCGAAGGCGTATTTCCACGGATTGCGCAATCCATAGGCCCAGATTTCATCATGGGCGGTTTCATCATTTATAAATGGATTGTCAGCTGGAATGGTATATGGCTGGGTGGAAACATCAATACGAAGGATTTTGCCCAGGTGGCTGTTCAGTGATTGGGCATTGTTGAACGGATCACCTTCACTCCCACCATCACCCATTCCAATGTACAAATAGCCATCGGGACCGAATTCCATATGACATCCATTGTGGGTAATGAATGGCTGCTGAATTTGCATGAGCACCTCCTCTGAACCCGGAACCGCTACGTTTACATCAAAATCAGATACCGCAAACCGTGATATTCTGACATAAAGCATATTGGCTTCGACATAGGTATAATTGACATAAAAAGATCCTGAACTGCAATAATTTGGAGGAAAAGCAAGTCCGAGTAATCCCATTCCGTTACCCTGGGCATTTACCCTGTCGTCAATATCCAAAAAAGGCTCTTCCAATACACTTCCATCCGGCAGCAATATTTTGATTTTCCCAATCTGTTCCACCACAAAGAGTCGTTCATCACCCGCATGGATTATTTCACATGGCCGGGTGAAACCTCCGGCAAATTCGTCGAGTACGACGGCCTGAGAAAATATATATCCCGGTAAGATCATAACGAGGGCCTTCGATAAGAAAAAACGGAAAATTGTTGAGCAATTCATAAGCAACTGGTTAAGTAAATTTTCGCGGAATAAGTAAACTTTTTCAGGTTTTAAAAGTACCAGACTTTTCTTCTTCTCACAATTTAGAAGATGGATTTGATCTTAAATTTCATTTTCTTATCATTTCACACTTCGGCATCTGCAACTTCGACTCATTGGTCGTCTGTTGCATATTCTTATTATAGCTACTTTTGCACCTTTGAAAATTAGGTCATATGAATCTGAAGGAAGCCATCAGTACCCGGAAAACATTTGCAATTATCAGCCATCCGGATGCGGGTAAAACCACCCTGACAGAAAAATTTCTGCTCTATGGTGGGGCCATTCAGACGGCCGGTGCAGTGAAATCCAATAAAATTAAGAAAACGGCTACTTCAGACTTCATGGAGATAGAACGTCAGCGGGGTATTTCGGTGGCGACTTCTGTAATGGGTTTTCAATACCAGGGAATGCAGGTAAATATCCTCGATACACCTGGACACAAAGATTTTGCGGAAGACACTTACAGAACTTTGACAGCGGTAGACAGCGTAATCCTGGTGATCGATTGTCAAAAAGGTGTGGAGGAACAAACGGAGAGACTCATGGAAGTGTGTCGGATGCGTAAAACCCCTGTGATGATTTTTGTAAACAAGATGGACCGGGATGGAAAAGATTCCTTCGATCTGCTTGACGAACTGGAAGAGAAACTCTCTATCAAAACGCGTCCTTTAAGTTGGCCGATTGGAATCGGTCCAACTTTCCAGGGAGTCTATAATTTGTATGAAAAGGATCTGCGTCTGTTTAATGCAAATAAAACCAAAGTAGAAACGGAAACTATTGATATTGAAGACATTAACGACAAATTGCTGAACGAGGTGATCGGCGATGAAGCCGCCGATAGTTTGCGGGAGGATATAGAAATCATTGAAGGAGTATATGAGCCATTTGAACGTGAATCGTATTTGAGGGCTGAATTGGCGCCTGTTTTTTTCGGAAGTGCATTGAACAACTTTGGCGTGAAAGAATTGCTTGAAACTTTCATACGACTCGCGCCAAATCCACAACCGCGTCATACAGATACGCGTGAAGTAATGCCGCTTGAAAAACACTTTACCGGATTTATTTTTAAAATCCATGCCAACCTCGACCCCAAACACAGGGATCGAATCGCTTTTTTGCGCGTCTGCTCCGGCAAATTCGAAAGAAACCATTTTTTCCACCACGTCAGGCTGAACAAGGATATCAAGTTTGCCAATCCATCGAGTTTCATGGCGCAGGAGAAGAGCACCATTGATGAAGCTTTTCCTGGTGATGTGGTTGGTCTTTACGACACAGGACATTTTAAAATCGGCGACACCCTGACAGAGGGGGAAGAAATGCATTTTCAGGGCATTCCAAGCTTTTCTCCAGAAATGTTTAAGGAGGTGGAAAACAGGGATCCCATGAAAACCAAACAACTCGACAAGGGAATTCGCCAGCTCACGGATGAGGGTGTTGCGCAGTTGTTTATTCAGGACATTGGAAATAAAAAAATCATTGGCACTGTCGGGGAGCTCCAGTTTGACGTCATACAATACAGATTGGAGCATGAATATGGCGCGAAATGTGCATTCCGGCCCCTGAATTTTTACAAGGCATGTTGGATTACAAGTGACGACACGGCCAAATTAAGCGAATTTGTGAGAAT
>JBGTLS010000498.1:0-5959 GCA_041744015.1 Cryomorpha sp.
TTTAGTTGGCTTTTGCGCCTCGTGTTTGTGCTCAGCACCTTCCACCACAAAAAGATTGGTGAAAAGTTTGTTGCCCAAACGGTTCTTAGGAAGCATCCCTTTCACAGCTTTCTCCACAAGCGCTACAGGCTTGCGCGCCAGTAATTCTTTCGCGGTAAGCTCGCGCTGACCACCAGGATAGCCCGTGTGACGGATATAGATTTTGTTGTCCATTTTCGAGCCGGAAAGGTGCACTTTCTCAGCATTGACAACGATTACAAAATCGCCACAATCAGCATGAGGTGTGAAGTTGGCTTTGTTTTTTCCACGGATAATTTTGGCGACCTGACTGGCAAGACGTCCGAGGGTTTGGCCCTCAGCATCTACTAACACCCAATTTTTGGTTGCAGTTTCGCGGTTGGCCGATACGGTTTTATAACTTAAGGTATCCACTGTCTATAAAATCTTTAGCGGTAATTCATCCCCAATTTGGGGCTGCGAAGTTAAGACTTATTTTCTTTTGCGCAATGCATTTCGATAATTAGTTGTGAGTTTCATTCCGGAAATCGAAGCAGGATGCAATATGGGAAATTCATGTATCCTTGGGACAGATGGTTTTGATTGGTTCCGAAAAAAAAACCGGGAATTCCTTTTTCGAAGCCATTGTGAGATAAATATTCCCTCAATTGGTTTTCATTTGAAAATATTTCTAGATTTGGCATTTTTTAATTTTTTTAACAAAAATCCAGAATGAGACAATCCTTCATGATGTTCGCGTCAATCCTTTTGTTGATTGGCAATACCAACGGTCAATCTGTCAAAAAAACAGATGACTTTAATGTTCGCCTAAGCAAACCATTTCAGGTGGTAGATGGCGTATCGAAACAATACCTCAATAGTGATGACTATGTCGTGGCAGTCAAGCTACAGTCGAAAAGCAACGAGTTGATCCTGCAATCTTTTGACACCCGAAATTTGGGTGAGATTGCAAAAAATGAAATCAAACTTGAAGGAAAAGATGTTTATGTCGAAGCCACAACAGAATTCAACAATCGATTTTGGTTGCTCTACACAGAGTATGCAAAATCAGAAGAAAAGGAAAACCTGTATGCGGTCGAGATTGATCCTAAAACAGCCAATATCAAAATGCCCGGCAAATTGATTCTTTCCGTATCCGGAAAATTATCCGGTGATTTTATAGCAGGAGGGTTGTATGGAATTGGAAGTAGAGTAACCAATAAATTCTCACTGGAGAAATCCACCCTGGAAAATAAAATACTGGTGAGATATCGCAAAAAACCTGAAAAACGCAATGACGATAAAAGCATTGAAGAAATAGGTTTCGCCGTGTTCGACACAGAATTCAACCAAATTTGGAGCGATGAAAGACCGATGAAATATACGGAGAGTCAGTTGGAAATTCAGGACTATTCTGTGGACTCGGAAGGCAATGTATATATGATATTGACCGTGTACCCGGATGGTGAAAAGGGCAAAGCTGCCAAAGGTAAATCAGATAACTATTTTTTTGAACTCTTGCGTTTTTCCGGAGCAAACGAACCGGTGGAAACATACAAATTCAATCTCGAAAATGATAAATATTTATCGTCCGTTTTGTTGAAAGAAACCGATAAGAAACAAATGATAATGACCGGCTATTACAGAAAGCCGGATTCCAAATTAACAGACGGGGTTTACACGGTGAATATTACGAAGGATAATGTCTCATTTACCCCAAATTATTATCCCATTCCGCTCGATGTACTCAATCTTTATGAAACTTCCAGAACGAGTAAGAAGAATGAAAAAAAGGAGGCGGATGATGATGACGTCGGTATGCCAGATTTGAAATTAAACTCACTCTACACCGATGACGAGGGTAATTCTTATCTTTTTGGTGAACGGTCATATGTTAAAAGTAGCACGTCAACTGCTCAAAACAGTTCGAGGACAACGTATGTCACTTATTACTGTGATATTCTCGTAACCCGGATAAATAAAGATGGCCAACTCGCCTGGATGGCCAAGGTGCCTAAAAACCAGAGAGGTGCCGGAAGATACATTCGTCGTGATATGTCATATTCCATTCTTTGGGATAAAAACAACATCAATTTGTTGTATATTGACAACATTAAAAATCTGGAGATAGGAACAGACGCACGTCCAAAATTCCATCAAAGTGGTATGGGTGGGTTTCTCACAAGCAGCTCAATCAATATAGATCGCGGCACTACCACAAAAAAACCAGTGTTTGACCTGCGCGATGTCAATGGCACCGAAGTATTTCAGTTTGACACAGACCGCATTGTTCAGATTAATGACAATGAAATTGCCGTAGAAGTTTACAAAAAGGGCAAAGAAGATGTTTGGGTCATTGTAGGAGCTAAATAATCAGAAAATCAAATATTTTCCGACCGGTCAGTGACGCTTTGGCGAAACTGACCGGTTTTTTTATTGAGAAAAATCCCTTTTAAAAGTACAAGTGTTCGAAAAGGAAGCGACCCTTAATACCCGGCTTTTAAAACGAACCCCAAATTATTATCAAGGGGACACCAATCACTAAGAACCAATCACCCCCAACTCCTTCCCCACTTTTGCGAAAGCGGCAATAGCTTTGTCGAGATGTGCTTTGGTATGCGCTGCAGACAGCTGAACCCGGATGCGGGCTTTTTCTTTTGGTACAACTGGAAAAAAGAAGCCGATGACATAGATGCCTTCTTCCAACAATTTATCGGCCATCGTTTGAGAGAGCTGGGCATCGTACAGCATCACCGGGACAATCGCCGATTCGCCTTTGACGATATCAAATCCAAGGGCATCCATCCCATTTTTAAAGTAGTTGGTGTTTTCTTCGAGTTTGTCGCGTAAAGTTGTACTGTTACTCAGCAGCTCGAAGACTTTTAGCGAAGCACCTACAATGGCGGGCGCCAGCGAATTGCTGAAAAGATAAGGTCGTGAACGCTGACGGAGTAATTCGATAATTTCCTTCCGACCGGTGGTATATCCGCCCATTGCCCCTCCGAGGGCTTTTCCCAACGTTCCAGTTATGATATCCACACGATCCATGACCCCTGCATACTCCACTGATCCCCTCCCGGTTTTGCCTATAAATCCTGCCGAATGGCATTCGTCCACCATCACGAGCGCATCGTATTTATCGGCCAAATCACAGATACCTTTCATATCCGCAACCACACCATCCATGCTGAATACTCCATCAGTAACAATAAGCTTAAATCGCGCTCCATTGGCAGAAGCGTCTTGCAACTGCTTCTCAAGGTCGGCCATATCATTGTTGTTGTACCGGTACCGTGAGGCCTTACACAAACGCACTCCATCTATGATAGACGCATGGTTAAGAGCATCACTGATAATCGCATCCTCAGGACCGAGTAAGGGTTCGAAAATTCCACCATTGGCATCAAAACAAGCGGCATATAATATGGTATCATCCATTTCGTGAAAAACAGCGATTTTCTCTTCGAGCTGTTTGTGAATGTCTTGTGTACCGCAGATGAATCGAACAGATGACATACCATATCCCCGCGTATCCAATGTGTTTTTGGCGGCAGCCACTACCTCCGGATGAGAGGACAATCCAAGATAATTGTTGGCGCAAAAGTTAAGGACTCTTTTCCCATCAGAGAGGGTGATTTCAGCATCCTGCACGGAAGCAATGATGCGCTCGCGTTTATAAAGTCCGGCAGCTTCAATGGATTGGAGTTCTTCTCGTAGATATTGTTTGATTTTGCCGTACATACTGTATAATTTATTCGCAAAAATATAGAAATAAAGTGCGTAATCGGAATCAACCTGACCCGCCACAATTCCAATCTTTCAGATATGGTAGGTTTATAAATATCCGGACTATACAAACAAATCGTTAACTCTCAATTTTTTAAATTAAAATATCCTTTCGTTAAAATTTAGTCGTTTAGGGAATCCACCTGATAAATTTGACATTTCTAAATTGGAATGCGTAGCTTAGTCCTCATAAATCCTTAAAAATTCAAGAATGAAACAACTTTTACGTCTATCAACCACTATAATTCGACGATCTATAGCTCCGGCTATATTTCTGGGTTCTGGGGTGTTTTGTGCGGGTATTATGAATGCGCAAATGCTTCTTCCTGGCTATACGCTCACCGAGAAGGTTACAGAATCTGAATCTGCAAAAGATGCGGCTGACCAATCTTGCACCATTATCAATATTCAAGGTCCAATTGCCCGTGGTACACTTTCTTTATTTGCAGTTGCAGGTCAGGGTGCATCAACTCTTTTCGATCCAGCCGGAAGTGCCGGTACTGGCGATCCTGGTTGCTTTGTTTCCGATCCGTATCCCTTCACAATTGAATCAGTTCAGCTGAATGCATTTTCTGCAGGAGCTTTTGGTCAACCAGCGGAAAATGGTGTTGGAACCTTAACATATGAGGTGCTTATCTTACAAGCAGATGACGATGGAACAGGATGTAATATTCATGGAGAACCTTTGTTCACTTCTCCACCACAGTCATTTACAGTCGTAACAACTGCAAATCAATATCCTTCTATTGTGCCTGTTGACTATGAGGTGACGCAACCTTTTTTCGTTCTGGTTAGAACGATATCATGGACTGGACAGCCGACTTTTGCTCCCTCAGCAGTGCTTTGGAGCAATGGATCAGCACCTAACGTTGCCGTACCCAATTGCAGACAATACAATGTAATTATGTCAGATGGCAATCCAGTTGTTCAGGAACATAACGTAACCTTCCCAACATTTTCAGGATGGCACAATGTAATCGTAAACGGTTCTTATCCGGATGCTGCAGGTAATATTGATATCGCTGTATTTGATGTCAATGCTGACGCTGAAATGACACAGTCACTTCCCTCGACTGTAACGGCTACTGTAAGCAACCTTGGAGAAGTTGATCTTGCTGGAATTGCGGTTACATTATCCGCCAATGGCAACCCGGTGCAAACTGTCAATGTGAATTTATTAACTGGTGGATCTACTGAAGTGTCTTTCATATATACACCTTCAATTACCGGAACTGTAATTCTCGAGGTTTCTACCGATGAAACTGGAGACATTGATGCGTCAAACAATTCTGCTTCAGTTACAGTTACTGTAAATGCCCCAGCTGATCCTTGTATTTTCTCAGATGATATTGAGGATTACGCCATAGGCGGTATTGCTGGTCAGGGTCAATGGGTAACATGGTCCCCAGGGTCTACCGCTGAAAATCCGAATGTAAGCACTGCGTTTGCCAACAGCGGCACACAATCAGTGCACACTGTTGCAGCTACTGATGTATTATACCTTCTGGGTAATCAGGCCGCCGGAACATGGAAAATCGGATTTTCGCTTTACATTCCTCAGGGAAATGGTGGATATTTCAATATTCAGAAAACACAGACTCCGGGACAACAATTTGCAATGGAAGTAATTCTTCAGAATACAGGTGTTGGATCAATTAATGCCGGTACAGTAGGAGTTGCAACCTTTCAATACGATCAGGGAACATGGAACGACTTTGAACTGGTTATCAATATCGAATCTGATGTGGCTAACCTGCTTTTGAACGGAGATGTTGTTCATCAGTGGCAATACTCTATGCAAGCCAATTCAACCAATCCAGGTCTCACGACTATTGGTGCAATAAATTTCTATCCTGCAGGTGCGACGAATCCATTGATGTACATTGATGATGTATCTCTCTGTCAATTCTACAACAACACTCCGTGTGAAGCTTTCGATTTGGTATTGAATCAGGTCGTAGTTGGTGATAACACCAATGCTACTCCCTATGACGACACAATTATTCCTGGAACGGGTTGTTGGTTTGAGCAGGGCATTGATGGCGATGTATGGTATAAATTTGAAGTGCCTACAGATGGAACATATCTTGTAACTACCAATTTGGAAGTATTGACAAACGATGATACCCAATTATTGATTTTTACAAGCAGTGATGACACTTGCGATGGTGACCTT
>JBGTLS010000499.1:0-2383 GCA_041744015.1 Cryomorpha sp.
GATCGCACCGACGAAGATGTGTTCAAGGCAATGTCTGAAGGCTCCTGGGGCATTAAAGTGGGCAATCTGCAGACCATTGCCCCATACCGTCTTGCTGATTACAATCAGGTGCGGCAACTGTTGCACAGGCTGATCATTGAAGGAGATTCCAACAGTAAGAATCTACGCGGGAATGCCCAATTAGAAAACAGTTAGTTATGATGGAGAATTTGCGCACAGCGCTCGATCCTTACTTCAATACCAACAATCCCGTTGTGGATTTGATTATGGTTCTCGTAGCCTTATTCGTGGGCGCAATTATCCATTTTGTACTTTTCAGAATTATTCGCGGTCTCTCCCGTAACCGGGAAAATGTGCTGTACCGGGCCACATACAATTATGGGAAGAGCTCAACCTTCTTTCTTATTCTGCTTTTCTGCTTCATTGCAGTCAAGCCGCTTTTGGATTTGTCTGATGGGCTTCTCGCTAAAGTAAATCATGTCACAGCGCTCGTAAGTGTATTCATTTTTGCCTGGACCCTTATACAGGCGGTGACCGTAGTGCGCATCAGCCTGCTGGAAAGGTACGATGTGGAAGCAGAAGACAATCTGAAAGCACGCAAGGTGCATACACAGTTCAGAATGCTCGGTAATATTATCAAGTTTCTCATCATTGTATTGGCCATAGGAATAGGCCTGATGACGTTTGAAAGTATTCGCCATTTTGGCGTAAGCCTGCTCGCATCGGCAGGTATAGCAGGAATTATTTTGGGTTTTGCAGCGCAAAAACTGATCGCCACCATACTGGCTGGATTACAACTCGCCATCACCCAGCCCATACGCATCGACGATGTGGTGATTGTGGATGGTGAATGGGGTCGCATCGAAGAGATGACGCTCACATACGTGGTGGTGCGCATATGGGATAAACGACGGCTTATTGTACCCACCATTTATTTTATCGAGAATGCATTTCAAAACTGGACACGGGTATCTGCAGATATTCTCGGCACGGTATTCCTGTACACCGATTACACATTGCCTGTAGACGCTGTGCGCGAAGAGCTTACACGGATTCTGAAAGATTCAAAACATTGGGATGGACTTGTAAATGTAGTACAGGTAACTGATGCCAAAGAACGTACCATGGAAGTGCGTGCCCTGATGAGTGCAGATGATTCCGGTACGGCCTGGGACCTGCGTGTGGAAGTGCGTGAGAAGCTTATCACTTTTATTCAAAACAACTATCCGCAGTGCCTGCCAACTACCAGAGTGCAATTGGATTCCGATATAGAATCACCTAAAAGCAATCCGAAAAAGGAAAAGGGAACCAATCCGCCTACCGGATTGTAATCTCATTTTTATTCATTAAAATAGAACGATGATGACTTATAAATCAATATGGAACGACGACAAAACGGATATGAAACTCCAACACCCGGCACTTGATAAAGATATTCGTATCGATGTGGCCGTCATTGGTGGAGGTATTACCGGCGTATCTGCCGGATATTTTCTGGCCAATAATGGAATAGATGCTGCCGTACTGGAAATGGACACCATCGGCGCCGGAACTACTGGGTTTTCGACAGGCAATCTCTACATTCCTGTAGATGAAATGTTTCATAAAATTCGGGGTAAATATGGAGCGGATACCACCAGAATGGTTGCCGAATCGCGGATGGCGGGTTTGAAAGCTATTCATAAAATTATCGACGATCATTCCATCGACTGTGATTATCGTCATGCAGCATGGAACCTCATAGCCGAGACCCCGGATGCACATGCAAATCTGCAAAAGGAGTACGAAGCTTTTAAAGAGGCCGGCGTACCTGCCACCTTGCTCAGCAGCAGTGATATTTTGCCCAATGCCCTGGCGAGCCTGCAGGTGCCGCAACAGGCTCAACTCGACCCCCGAAAATATGTACGGGGTTTGGCCGGCGCGGCGAAATCGGCCGGATGTGCAGTATATGAAGGCACGCGCGTACTTAAGATAGAAGAGCAAAGTCCAAATCATTTCATAGTGCATACTACGGGTGGCATCATCCACGCCAGCGCTATCATACATGCCACCCACACACCAAAAGGTGAAAAATTATTCTCCACCCTGCTCGCTCCATACCGGGAGTATGTGCTTGCTGCAAAATTGAACAGTCCTTTTCCTGAAGGGATATACTGGATAGAACAGGATAAGCACCATTATTCCATGCGGACCTGCAAGGACGCAGCAGGGGATGATTATCTCCTGTGCCTCGGTGAGCCGCATAAGGTCGGTCAGCAAAAAGACAATACCAAACTGCTCAATAAACTGGAGCGGTATATGCGCGGTAGGTTTGATGTAGCAGAAATCAACTACTACTGGGGCGCCCAGCACTACAAAGCCGCAGACAAGCTGCCGTATATCG
>JBGTLS010000500.1:0-10219 GCA_041744015.1 Cryomorpha sp.
AACTCAACACGTCAACTTAATACTTGGTACTTAATACTTAGTACTTAATACTTAGTACAACAAAATCACTCCACCCACTGCGCCAGTTCCATCCATCTCTCAGTCTGAACATCCAGCGTTTTGACCAGCGCATCCATTTCGGCAGAGATTTTCATCAATTCTATGTTGTCACGGCTGTTGCTTAGTTTTTCGGCGAGTTGGGATTTTTGTTCTTCGAGTTTTTCGATGGTTTTTTCGAGTTTTTCAAATTCTAACCGCTCGCCGTAAGTGAGTTTATTTTTTTCTTCCTGTTTTTTCTCTTGTCGGGAATCCGATTTTGCTTTGGAAACCTGTTTGGATGCTTCGGCGGTTTCGTCGGCGAGTTTTTCGCGGTACTGGGTGTAGTTGCCAGGGTAGTCGCGGATTTTGCCCTGACCTTCGAATACGAAAAGGTGGTCCACCACCTTGTCCATAAAAAACCGGTCGTGGGATACCACCACCAAACAGCCGTCATACGTGGCGATATAATCTTCGAGCACCTGCAGGGTATCGATATCAAGGTCGTTGGTGGGCTCATCGAGCACCAGGAAGTTGGGGTTTTTCATCAATACCGTGAGCAGGTAAAGACGACGTTTTTCACCCCCGCTGAGGGTTGAGACGAGTTGCCAGTGTTTGTCGCGGGTGAAGAGAAAACGCTCGAGCATCTGGGCCGCGCTGAGCTTGTGGCCTTTTTTGAGTTCGATTACGTCGGCGATGCTGCTGATCACTTCGATCACGCGTTTGTCGTCGGCGTTGACCAATCCATCCTGGTCGTAATGACCGAAAACGACAGTTTCACCATGCACGATTTTCCCGTTGTCGGGCTGCATTTTACCGAGCAGCATTTTCACAAAACTCGTTTTTCCGGTTCCGTTTTTTCCCACCACTCCGAGTTTTTCACCGCGTTTGAAGATGTAATCAAATCCCTTTGTGATTATGACATCGTCGAATGCTTTTCCGACTTTATGAAACTCCACGATTTTCGAGCCAAGACGTTCGGTGCGCACCCCGAGTTCCATCGATTTGGTGTCGGTGCGGATAGAAGCCTGTGATTTGATATCGTCAAAGGCGTCGATGCGCGATTTGGATTTAGTCGTTCGCGCCTTTGGCATACGGCGCATCCATTCGAGTTCGGTTTTAAATAAGTTTTTGGCTTTGTCGACGCTCGATTCGAGTTGCGACAAGCGCTCGGCTTTTTTGGTGATGAAATAGCTGTAGTTTCCCACGTAGCGAACGAGTGTGCCGCGTTCGATCTCCAGAATATCGGTACAGACGCGGTCGAGAAAATACCGGTCGTGTGTCACCATGAGCAGGGTGAAGTTGGCGCCTGCGAGCCAGTTTTCGAGCCATTCGATGGTGTCGAGGTCGAGGTGGTTGGTGGGCTCATCGAGGATGAGGAAATCGGGTTCGTCGAGCATCACGCGGGCCAGGGCCGCGCGCTTGCGTTGCCCTCCGGACGCGGAAGTGAGTTTCATATTGGGATGGTCGATGCCGAGTTGGCCGAGTACTTCGCGGATTCGGGCTTCGTAATCCCAGGCGTTTTGGCGGTCCATCTCGTCAAACCATTTTTGGAGTTCTTCGCTGTCTTCGGGATTTTCAAGGGCTAGTTCGTATCCTTTGATGGCGCGGTTTACGGCGTTGTCGGAGCGAAGGATGGCTTCCATGATCGAGTGTCCTTCCGGAAAATCGGGATCCTGGGAGAGGTATCCGATGCGAATTCCGTCGCGAAAAACGATATTTCCTCCGTCGGGAGATTCAATTCCGGCGATGGCTTTGAGCAGGGTGCTTTTTCCTGAGCCGTTGGGGGCTACGATAGCGACCTTTTCGCCCTGGGCCATGCCGAAGGAAAAGTTTTCGAAAAGGAGGCGGGGACCGTAGCGTTTGGAAATGTTCTCAACGGAGAGGACGTTCATGGAAATGGGTTTTTTTGGAGTGCAAAGGTAAGGGTATTCCCGGTAAGATTTGTTTCTCTTAGAGGCGCGAGCGTTTGAAAAGTCAAGGGCGGAAAGTGAAGTGTGTATAAGATTTTCTATAAAGGATTTGTCTCGCAAAGGCGCAAGGGCGCAAAGTTTGAAGTAGGAAAAGCAGAAAAGTCATCAAAGCTATAGACCATTGACAATACGCTTGATTCCGTTTTTGATCAATACTTCATTGAAATTTATGAGCAGGCCAAGTTTAATGCCGGTTAATCTCAGATAGGTTAAAGTTTGTTTCTTGTGAATGTCTGAAAGCGTTTTTACAGATTTGATTTCGACCAGGACTTTATGATTCACAATTAAATCAGCTTTGAATGCCATCGACATGATCTTCTCTTTATAGACTACCGGGATTGATTCCTGTCTCGCAATTGAAAATCCCTGATCTCTAAGTTCGGAAACAAGGATTTCTTCATAAACTGATTCGAACATTCCAGGGCCCATTTCAACGTGTATGTGAAATGCTGTGTCTACAATGATTGTTGCAATTTCATTTTCAGTCATTCCTCTGATGTTTCGTCACTTGAAGGTATGAAATTCCTTTGCGCCCTTTAACGAGATAATAACTTTTAGAAATACTTAGAAAGAAACAAATACATGTCAGACCATGCCTTTCCGCCCTTTATCTTTGCGCCCTTGCGCCTTTGCGAGATAAAAACTTATAAGAAACGCTACAAATTAGAACCTAGAAAGAAACGAATACACATCAAACCAGCCTTTCCGCCCTTAAATCTTTGCGCCCTTGCGCCTTTGCGAGATCTTTTTTTTTAAAATGCCTTGTTTGAGATTTCAAGAACCCCCAACTTTTATTCTTCTGATAGAAAACAGAAACCATACATTCACAATGAATTTATAATCAGAAGCTATGAAGAGACTTTTACTTTTTGGATTGGTTGCTTTATGGACGCTGCCTGCTATGGGACAAAATTTTCAGGCTATTCAGGACAATGGGCACAGACTGTTTGATTCGAATCATGGCCTTCGGGCTATACGTGTCGACTCCACCGCGTTTATTGAAGGGGATTCCGTTTTTTATTTATCAAAAACGATTCAGCCAATAATTGATGAATGGTATTGCTATACACCTTACGGCCCTTCGTGGATGGGAGATTACATTCGGATGTCCCCCGATGGAACGCATTTGTTTTTTAATCTCGAAGGAGACACCATTCGCTTCCGGACGCAGGCCGGATTGGGAGAGGTTTGGCCGGTATACGATTACAATGATTTGTACATTCAGGGAGAGGTTCTCTCAATAGAAGAGGAAATTATGTTTGATGGAATGACGGATATGGTTAAAACCGTCGGTTTGCAGGTCATGAATAATGAAATGAATCCTATTCCACACAATCTCAATGACAAAACTGTTCAGTTTTCAGAAAATTATGGAATTGTCGGGCCACTGAATTTTGTCGCTTTCCCTTTAGAAATAGAAGATTATTATCAATTTGGACTTACTTCTTATGCTCTCGCCGGAATAGAAGGTCATCCTGAGGGGATTCAGAACCTCACGTGGAAAGAAGTGTTCGACTTCCAGCCGGGTGATGAATTGCATGTAAGAACCAGGGAAATTAGTTTTGGTGAAGGAAATGAAGTGCGCACCATATTCAGGTTTTTGGATCGTTTGGAGCAGGGAGATTCGATCATTTATACCCGGCAGGTGGAAAGTGACAGTTATCATGTTTCTTTGGGGGAGTATACCTATGCGGGATTCACATCACAGACAGCCGCATATGTGGTTACAGCGAGTCCATTATTTGACCAGTTTTCCATGACACCTGTTTTTACCTCTTCTGGCAATGAGGTTGATTATTACATACAGTACGATGAAGAAATCAGAATTAAAGGGAAACACTATCTCGAACTAACTACACTTTATTTGGATGAAGAAAGTGGGTGTTTTACACCTCTGATCGACGCAGGGTGCTACAATCACGCTGTGGCAAACTATGTGGAAAATTTGGGTGGTCCATATTATCATTGTGAACTATCTTCTTTTTATTTTACCTCCAGAGAATTGGTTTATTACAATATAGATGGTGTGGAATGGGGTACGCCATTTTCGTTATTGCTCAGTGCGGACGTCGTAGATAAAAGTGATTTCAAAGTTTATCCCAATCCCGCACAGGATCGAATTTTTGTAGATGTTCCCGAAGGTCAGCTGCCATCTCAAATCGAAATTATGGATTTGCAGGGCAGAATCCTCAAGTCGGAAAATTTGGCCAATACACGTTCTGAAGTTCAAATTGAAAATTTACCGCAGGGTGTTTTTATTTATCGCGTCCTTTCAGGAAATGAAATCGTGAAAACCGGGAAAATAGTGGTTCACCGATAAAGCCCCGGAACTATGATGTTCCACCCTGCGCCCCTGCGTTTCCTTTGGCCAGCCTGTCCGGCAGTGGCTCTGAATGACAAGGCTCCGATCTTTTTCCTCCCCACTTACAACCCCCGCGACCCTGTCATCCCGAAGCGCAGCGAGGGATCCCGTTCGTCTTTTGCCGTTTCCTCCGAGTTGCAGGAATAAACACTGTCATTGGTAGACACGAGGAACTTAGCACTAGCGGCTCATGACCGAAGGGAGTAATCTCACTATTCAATGTAAAGATTCTTCACTCCGCAAAAGCTCCATTCTGAATGACAAAGCACCGAGCTACCAATGACGGATTTTTCCATCATGAATAAACCCCAGTATATCAATAGGATTTCTCAGTTTCCTTCAGCAATATCCTTATTTCTTCCTCCAACCTTCGCATGTCATTGTCGCTGGTGCCATCGTAATAACCGCGGATACGGCGTTTGGTGTCCACGAGGATAAAATTTTCGGTGTGTATGAAGTCCTGGACCCCACCGTCGCCTTCGTCGAGTACGGCAAAGTAGCTTTTGCGGGCGAGGTCGTAGATGTGTTTTTTGTCACCGGTTACGAGCATCCATCGTTCGGGATAAGCACCGTAGAGGGCTCCGTAATCGGCGAGTACGGATACCGAATCGATTTCAGGTGTTACCGAATGTGAAAGAAATTTAACCTCCGGCCTGTCGGCAAACTTGTTCTGCAACCGCGCGATATTTCCGCTCATGATGGGGCATATCGACGGACATGTGGCAAAGAAAAAATCGGCTACATAGATGCTTTGCGCAAAATCGTTGTGCGTTACAATTCGTCCTTCCTGATTGATCAGCGAAAAATCAGCAATGGTGTGGTCTGATTTTACTTTTTGTTTTGTGGTATCCACCAGCTTCGGATTGACATCAGAAGGCTGATAAACTTTGAGGGTTTTTTCTTTTTTCAATAAAGGGTAGGCGAAAACCATGCCCACGCCCAGAATAACAATAAAAACAGCGATGGTAATTAACCACGAACGGGATTTCATAATGCAGATGTTTTGCTCCCACAAAGAACGGTGGAATCAGGCAATTTGTTGAGGGAATACCGGTCGATTTACTCGCCGTATATCTTTTCTATTAACCCCTTGTTTTTCTCCATTATCGCTTTGCGCTTCAACTTCAACGTGGGTGTGATTTCACCACCCTCAATGCTGAATTCTTTGGCCAGCAATTCGAATTTTTTTACCTGTTCCCATTTTCCAAATTGCTCATTTTTGTCATCGATTTCTTCCTGATACCGCGCGATGACTTTCTCGTTTTTGATCATGGCCTCACGCGATCCGCAATCGTATCCCTTTCGCTGACACCATTCCTTCAAAAATTCGAAGGCAGGCACAATCAGCGCGGCGGGATGCTTGCGGTTTTCGCCGATTACCATAATCTGCTCAATGAAACGACTCTCCTTGTATACATTTTCCATGAGCTGCGGCGCGATGTATTTACCCCCCGAGGTTTTGAAAATTTCTTTTTTGCGGTCGGTGATGCGCAGGAATTGTCCATCGACCATCTCGCCGATGTCTCCTGTGTGAAACCAGCCATCCTTATCGATTACCTCGTCGGTGAGGTCCTGCCGTTTGTAATAACCCATCATCACATTGGGTCCTTTCACGAGAATTTCCCCGTCTTCGGCTATTTTCACGTGCACATCGGCGATGGGTCGCCCCGTGGTGCCGAATTTCAATCCATTGTTGCCGTTTTCATTCACACTTACTACAGGTGAAGTCTCTGTAAGTCCGTAACCCTCCAGAATGGGAATACCCGCCGCGTTGAAAATACGGGCCAATCGCGGATTCAAAGCCGCACTTCCACTTGCTACCGCCTGTACATTACCGCCAAGGGCAGCCTGCCATTTGCTGAAAATGAGTTTCCGGGCTACTTTCAATTTCATTTCATAGAAAGGACCATTTTTGCCGTAAGGCTCATATTTTTCTCCCAACTGAACGGCCCAGAAAAACAGGGACTTTTTGACACCGGTCAATTCAGCCCCTTTCGCCACGATTTTGTCGTACACTTTTTCCAGAAGGCGCGGCACTGCCGTAAATACATTGGGCTTTACATCGCGGATATCGTCTCCGATGGTTTCCATAGACTCCGCGAAATATAGGGATACACCTGTATAGGTATAGAGGTAGATGATCATGCGCTCATAGATATGGCAAAGCGGCAGAAAACTAACCCCTTTGGCATTGCTGTCTACCGGCAGGCGTTCTTTGCTGGCAATGGCATTGCTGGCCACGTTTTTATGCGAAAGCATAACCCCCTTCGGTGTCCCGGTAGTGCCGGAAGTGTAAATCAAAGTGGCCAGATCAGTAGGTTTTACATCGTCGCGCAGGGCCTGAATGTCCGACAGAAGCGGTTCAGAATCTTTTAAGGACGACCAATGATCAGCACCCTGAACCTCATTGAATGTATATATATTCAGAAGACTCGGTACTTCCGGCTTGATATTGCTCACCTTGGTATGCAGGTCCTGATCTGAAACAAAGGCTATTTTAACCTCGGCATCATTAAAAATAAACTTGTAATCGGATTCGGTGATGGTAGGATATATGGGCACATTGATGGCGCCTATTTGCAGGATCGCGAGATCTGCAATAACCCATTCCGGCCGGTTGTTTGAAATAATCGCCACTTTATCGCC
Source organism: Cryomorpha sp. (assembly GCA_041744015.1). GTDB lineage: Bacteria > Bacteroidota > Bacteroidia > Flavobacteriales_D > Cryomorphaceae > JBBQZU01. The sequence goes on from JBGTLS010000500.1 coordinate 7,018, forward strand.
GGGCTTGATGCCTTTTTTGATCAATCCTGTGCTCAGGGCGTTGGCGTTATGAATGACCTCCTGCGTACTGTATTTTTCCCAAACACCATTTACTTTTCCTGCAAGGGCGTCAGTTTTGGGAAAGTTTTCTAATTGATAGTCGTAAAAATCGAATAATCTTGTCTTCTCGGCCAGCAGCATAGTTTTATGGATCTTTTAATTTAATGGGGCTCAATTTCGTAAAATAGTGTCTAATTTACACCAAATTCAAATTAATATCTGTGAAGAATAGATTTTCAGTGATGTTGGGCATCGATTTTCCCATGATTATGGCTCCGATGTTTCTGGTGAGCAATGTGGAAATGGTAAAAGAAGCCATGAAAAATGGCATTGCCGGATCTTTCCCAACGCTCAATTTCCGGAAAGAGGGCGAACTGGAAAACGCCCTCGCTCAGCTTTCAGCTTTGCACAAACAGACTCCCGGCGGGAGTTATGGGGTGAATCTGATCGTTCAAAAGAGCAATTTTATGCTGGAAAAACACCTTGACATTTGCATTAAACAGCAGGTGCCATTTTATATTACGTCACTGGGAAGCCCGGAAGAGGTGATAAAGCGCGCACATGCATATGGTGGGAAAGTATTCTGCGACGTGGTGAATCTGGTGCACGCCCAAAAATGTGCGGATTTAGGCTGTGATGGGTTTATCGCCGTGGGTCATGGTGCGGGTGGTCATGCCGGAAATATTGCGCTCCATGTGTTGGTGGAAAGTCTGGCCCGGAATTATCCGAACATCCCGGTGATAGCCGCGGGTGGCATTTCCACTGGAGCAGGCATTGCTTCCATGCTCGCAGCAGGAGCCGATGGGGTTTCGGTAGGCACGCGGTTCATTGCCACCGTCGAAGCAGAAGTGGGCGACGCTTATAAAAATGGAATTTTGACTGCCGGAATGGGTGATATTGTCCTTACGGAAAAATTGTCGGGTACGCCCTGCACCATCATCGACACGCCATACGCGCGCAAAATCGGGTACAAACAAACCTGGCTTGAAAAACAGATGAACAGAAATAAAACCCTGAAAAAGTACGTGAAAATGATCACGGCGTTCAGGGGAATGAAAAGGCTCGAGAAGTCCATCAAACCCAACAATTACGACAACCTCTGGTGTGCCGGGCAATCAGTGGAACACATCAAAAGCGTGGTTTCGGTACGGGAAGTGATTGCCACTATGCGCCTGGAAACCAGAACGGCTTTGGACCGTGTGGAGGAGATGCTAAAAGACGAACTTGTGTGAGCGCGTTCGTTAATTACGGAAGGCGATATACCACGGCGAATCTGTAGTTCACAAGCTCCATCGGAGTTCTGTAAAGGTAGCCGGTATGGTATTCGTGTATCACCTCCGGTCGGGCTGCGTTTGCAAACTGGAAGTCGACATCCCTTACCTCGCCATTTCCAACACTTCCGGGTCCAGGGGCATTTACGCTCATATATTCCACCACACTTCCTCGTACAAATGTTGCGTTAAAATCCAGGAAAATCGTTTCTGATCCCAGAAATTTGAACAGATTCCCCATATCATAGCGCACTCCACCACCTACCGCGGTGGTAAAACTATAATCAGAGTGGAGGGATTCACTTACCAATGGAACCGGACATTCGTCGGTATGTTCGGCACGTGGATCTTCGACACTCAGGCGTGTTCCAAATCTCGAAAAGCCGGCTTTTCCAATGGCATATGGAACGAGAGCGACATCTTTGATCAGATCGTATCGCAACATGAGTCCACCATTAAAAATGTTGTTGGATACGGTTACGGGAGCCAACATGGATGTGCCGTTGTCAAATCCGTAATGTCTTTCTGATTTTTCCGTGCCGTAAGAACCTCCGCCGATCTCCATACCGACTGCGAAATTTGATCCGGGAAAATTGTAAAAACCTTCCATCTGAACACTGTGGATGGCGGGAATGGTGGTACGCATGATGCCGTTGGTTTGTCCATAGACATATCCCGTATTTACTTCTATTTGAGCTGTGGCTAGAGCTGCAGCGGATAGCGATATCAGGAGCAACAGTAAATTCTTTTTCATGGCTGTTTGTTTTATTTGGTTTGTCGAAGCAAAATATAATACAAGGTAGGAAAAATTGGTATTCGTCGATGAAATCGTGAAAAAATTGCCAGTTGGATTAAATTATGCCGGAGCCTTTACAAATCTGTATAACACCCCCAACCGCAATTCAGCCATCTGAAGGGGGGTTTTGAAAATATACCCGTCGTGCAATCCGTGTCTGGACCGGGGTCGGTCGGCATCGGCGAGGAGAAATTCAAAATTCTCAGTTGATTCGATATCGTTGAGGTTCGATTTCGCATTCATAAACTGAATATCTGTGCCGTGGAGATAATTCACGCTGAAGTCGAGGAGTAAGGTGTTGAGCGTTAATTGAGGAAAGGTAAAAGACAAATCAATAAGAACGCCGGCACCTCCGCCAAACACGAAGGCATTGCCTGAAGAAAGCCGGGCTTCGTCATATTCGATGGCCGATCCGTCGTCATACCTTTCGTCGGCATCTGTCGCCGTGAGATGGGTATTGTACCGGCTCCAGCCAATACGGGCGGTGAGGTAGGGGTTGAGTACGCTGCTGTTGAAAAATTCGTATCGAAAAACGACAGTGGGTTGAAGTATGCTGTTCACAACCCGGATGTCTGCATTCACTGTTCGCCCGTTGTCGAGCAGAATATCCATTTCCCGTGATTGATATCCATAACCCCCAATGGCCATTTCCAGACCAGCACCCAATCTCAACCTCGGCCAATGGTACATGACTCTCATATCAATGCCGTGCGTATTTCTTATCGCTTTGCCCATATTACCTGCGGGGACGCCATTGACGTATCCAAAACCGACATCAATTTGAGGGAAACAGATTGAAGGCAGGGACATCAAAACAAGAAAAATGAGGCAGGGAGACTTTTTCATGGTCAGCTTACGGTTGATTGTCAGGAGCTCCGGCTCCTAAAATCATGCCACTGTTATTCTTCCATGAATGAAATCTGAGGTGATGTCATTTTCTCCAAAGGTCAATAAAAAAGGCTTCCCGGAGGAAGCCTTTTGAATCAATTTCGCGATTGGAATCAACCCCATTTGCCACCACCTACATAAAAACCAACGGCTACTCCCAAATAACCATTTTTAATCGTTCCAATGTCGTTTCCTTGTCCATCCTGAA
>JBGTLS010000501.1:0-5777 GCA_041744015.1 Cryomorpha sp.
ACAATTTAATAACCGGGATGTGTATCACATTGTGGGAACAGGTAAAACCCTCGGCGCATTTAGCTGGTTTTTCAAGGTGCAGGACCGGTATGAAACGTATCTGGACAAACAGGGAAGTTTTCCCTGGGTGTTTATCCGCGACATTCAGGAAGGCGGTTATAAGAAAAAGCAGAATTATGCTTTTTACCAGCATAAAGGCGCGGTGAAAACCCAAAAAGGAGAAACGTTTAAAATTCCCGTTGCTTCGCAGGATATGCTCTCTTCGTTTTATTACGCCCGCACCTTCGATTTCACAAATGCCAAAGAAGGACAGGTTTATACGATACCCACTTTCGTGGATGATGAAACGTATCCTTTGCGCATTAAATTTCTCGGAAGGGAAGAAGTAAAAACCCGAACCGGAACTTACCGGTGTTTAAAATTTGTTCCCGTAGTGCAGGAAGGCCGGATTTTTAAAGAAGAGGAAGATATGATCGTTTGGATCACAGATGATAAGAATAAAATTCCCGTTTTGGCGAAAGCCAAAGTACTCGTCGGTTCGATCAATATGGAGCTGGTGGAATTTGGCAATCTCGCCAATCCAATGGCAAAAGTGAACTGAGTTTTCCAGCCATTTTTTATCTTCGGCGCCCATGACCGTTCCGAAATGTTTGTTTTTTGCCGGATTGATTTCCCTTGTAGTCGCATTATCAGGCTGTGGCCAAAATGCACGGGAAGATGCCCTTGAGGTGGAAGCACAAATGACGGAGATGTTATCGGAAGAAGCTTCCATGCGTTACGGAATTCCTGAAGACAATTATTTTATTCACGAAAGTGAAATCCGGACAAATCAGTTTGCTTCGAATATTTTACAACCTTTTGGCGTAAGCCTCACCCAAATCTCGGAGCTCGACGCCGCCGCAAAGGATATTCAACCGCTCACATCGCTTAAAGCAGGATGGAAATACGCCATATTCTGTGAACAGGATTCTGCCCAGACCCCGCGTTATTTTGTGGTTGAAAGCGATAAAACCAATTACATCGTTTATCAACTACGCGATTCCATTGCGGTTTTCAGAGGTCAGAAGCCTGTGGAAACCAGGATGGTGGTGGCTGCGGGAATTATCAACAGTTCCCTTAGTGCTACCATTGTGGAGCAGGGTATGCCGGTGGGCCTGGTTTTCGAACTGAGCAATATTTACGCCTGGACGGTCGATTTCTACCGGATACAAAAAGGAGATTATTTCAAGGTGGTGTACGAAGAGCAGTTTGTAGAAGGACAAAGTGTCGGTGTTGGAGCGGTGCTGGCAGCTGAATTCAACCACCGCGACCGCAGTTTCCGCGGAATTCGTTTTGAAACCAACGATGCCACCAATTATTTTGATGAGGAGGGCGAAAGTCTGCGGAAAGCCTTTCTGAAAGCACCCCTCGAATATTCACGGATATCTTCCCGTTTTTCGCTCAAGCGATACCACCCCGTACAAAAACGTTGGAAAGCCCATCTCGGAACTGATTATGCAGCACCAACAGGCACGCCCATTCTCGCCACAGGCGACGGGACGATAGTCGAATCCGCTTATGGAAAATACAACGGCAACTTCGTGAAAATTCGCCACAACGGTATGTATACCACGCAGTATCTGCACATGAACAAAAGACGTGTGAAAAAAGGTGATGTGGTAAAACAGGGACAAGTGATCGGCGAAGTGGGCTCCACCGGTCTGGCTACCGGTCCCCACGTCTGTTACCGATTCTGGAAAGACGGAAAACAGGTCGACCCTTACAGAGAAGATTTACCGCAAAGTGAATCTCTGAACCCCGCATTTCACGCGAAGTTTAATCAACGTCGCGACAGCTTGTTAAAAATCATCGATGGTATCGAAGTTGATCGGCCAGAACTGATCGCGGAAGAAAATTAATGGAGTTTGCTGTTAAGCGAAGAGCAGTGATTAACTAAGTTTTTTTAACCATCCCGTCGTATTCCACGTCGAAATATCCCGGTTGGGAATCTTTGGCGTAACGCAGCATGGCTTTGGCTACCACCTCTGCATGAATGGGGCGGTATTTGCGCAAGCCTCCGCCCATGAGTGGAGCCACTAATTTCCCTACAGCAATTCCGATTCGTTCTCCAAGTCGTTTTTCACTTCTCGGGCCTATCAACATGGAAGGGTGAAATACCACCGTGCGGGAAATGGATAATTCCCGTAAGTCGTTTTCCATCTCACCTTTTACGCGGTTATAAAAAATGCTGGAATTGGCATCACTGCCGATGGCGCTCACGACGAGAAATTTCCCGCAACCTGCCTCCTTTGAGGCTTTGGCGAGATCGACCACGTATGTGTGATCTACTTTGCGAAAAGCTTCCTGTGAGCCGGCTTTTTTGATTGTGGTACCGAGGCAGCAGAATACGGCATCTGCATTTTCTATGGTCGCCGCATCGATCCGGTCAAAGTCCGTGACTTTCCACTGCACTTTGGAATTGGGCTTTTCTATCGGGTTTCGCGTAAGCGCGATGATTTCAGAGATTTCCGGATCATTTTCCAGGGATTTCAGGAGGTAACCGCCAATGAGGCCGGTGGCGCCGGCGATGAGAACTTTTTTCATTGGTATTCCATTTCGCGGGGTTCGATCCAGTCGCCATAAGTGCGGATGAGATCGATGAGCTCATCCACAGCGTGTTCGGCGGGCACATTGCGTTTTACCACTTCCTTTTCTTTGTACAGCGTGATTTTTCCGGGACCCGTTCCGACATATCCGTAATCGGCGTCGGCCATTTCGCCAGGACCATTCACGATGCAACCCATAATCCCAATTTTGATTCCTTTCAAATGATCCGTTCGCGCGCGGATTTTGGCGGTCGTTTCCTGAAGGTCAAAAAGTGTTCGTCCGCAGGAAGGGCAGGAGATGTATTCCGTTTTGCTGATGCGGGTGCGGGTGGCCTGCAAAATTCCAAAAGCAATCTGGTTGCGGGTTTTGGCATCCACCTGATTGGCTTCAAGCCAAATGCCGTCGCCGAGTCCGTCGATCAAAAGTGCGCCGGCATCGGTGGCTGAAAAAAGCTGAAAACGATCTTTATCAAGACCTTCGTAGCTTTTTTTAATTACCACTGGAATGTCGCAATTGGCATTGATCAGAGCAATGAAAGCGCGGCGCATGGCAGCTGCAGAATGGGCGTTGTTGGTGGTAAGGACGAGTACGGTTTTTACTGCTTTTATAAGATGGGTCAGGAATGAGATGTCAAGGACATCCATTGCGTCAGCTTCCACAAAATTCAGAATTGGACTACACTCTCCCTTTTCGGAAAAAGTTTTTGCGTCGAGCAAAGGATAAATCCTATCCCGGTGGGACTGAGATTCCCAGCTATCCGCATTGCAAATCAGTCCAAGTGTGCCCGGTATGTTAAAATCTGCCGTTTGATCTCCGATGTATACAAAATCGGCCGCTTGATCGGAAATGTTCCATTTGTCAAGCGGCACACTGTAATTGTAACCAAAAGCAAAGAGCGACGCGGGTCGGATATTTTCGCGTCCCGATAAATCGCCGATGACGGGTGGGGCTTGTCCATCTCCGAAGTTTAGACAGCCTCTACTGAGTCTTCTCGCGTATGTAAAGGGATCTAGTGGATTGTGGTCGATGGGCGGGATGGATGAGTGGCCCTTCCGGTGGGTGTATCTTTCTACCAGCATTTGAGCCACGGGGATTTCGGCTTCCGGTTCTTCTGTGAGTGATACCCGCACTGTGTCGCCGATCCCGTCTTCGAGCAGGGCACCAATTCCGACTGCAGATTTAATCCGGCCATCTTCTCCTTCGCCGGCTTCGGTAACACCAAGGTGTAGGGGGTAATTCATGCCTTCGCGCTGCATGAAGTTCATGAGCAACCGGTAAGCCTGCACCATCACCCGGGTGTTGCTCGCTTTCATGCTCAGCACGATGTCGTGGTAATCGTTATCACGGCAGATGCGGAGAAATTCCATGGCCGATTCCACCATGCCGAGCGGTGTGTCGCCGTATCGACCCAGAATTCGGTCGCTCAGCGAACCGTGGTTGGTGCCGATCCGCATCGCGGTGCCATTCTCTTTGCAAATCAGCACAAGCGGGGTGAACCGCTCGCGGATGCGGTTGAGTTCGGCGATATACGTTTCGTCTGTATATACGAGGTCTTCAAATTTCTTTTTATCGGCGTAGTTGCCGGGATTCACCCGCACTTTTTCGACAATGCGTGCAGCGACTTCGGCCGCATTGGGTGTAAAGTGGATGTCGGCTACAAGAGGGGTGTCATATCCCGCAGCCACGAGGGCTTCTTTGATGGGCCGGAGATTTTCCGCTTCCTTTTTGCTTGGCGCAGTGATGCGAACGAGTTCGCACCCCGCTTCGATCATGCGGATCGACTGGGCGACGGTTTTATCCGTATCCATGGTATCCGTGGTCGTCATAGACTGCACCCGGATCGGATTTTCTCCCCCGAGTGCGAGTTTCCCAATCATCACTTCCCTGGTTTCAAAACGCTGATAGCGCGTGATACTCGGACAGTATGTTTTATCTTCCTGGGTTGTGACGTCCATACACTTGTATTTGTTGCGAAGTTAACGCTTTCGCGGGATGAATGTTGCAGGGATTGATGGGCAAGAGACCTTTCGTCAAGGGAATCCATTTGCCGTAAAGGCAGTATGAAATGAGAGAAAGACAATCAGGTATTATTCATAAGGACGGCTTTCATTTGTCTCTTTCGGACAAGGGCATTGATGAATAAAGATCCCAATATCAGGATGGACCCAACATAAAATCCCCAGCTCATTTTCTCTTCGCTTCCAAAAATGAAAAAGGCGAGGATAATTCCGTAAACCGGTTCAAGGTTGATCGTGAGCGAAACGGTAAATGGCGTGAGGGTTTCCATCACTTTTACACCGACTACGAAAGCGAAAGCCGTGCAAATGGTGCCCAATATCGCGATCCAAAACCAGTCCATAGGTGGAATCTGAACCAGGCGCATATCGAATTTTCCCTTGAGGGCGAGCCAGATTCCGACACCGATGACCCCTGCCATCATTTCCACAAGGCTGATGCGGTAGGGATTGTCATTTTTGATCATCACCCCATTGATTACAGTGAAGAGGGAAGCGAAAAATGCCGAACACAGGGCGAGAATAATCCCAAGCGTGTATTCGGTTTCAAAACTAAATATGAGACCAAGTCCGGCGATGACCATAACCCCTAAAAAAACCTCGGAACCGCTGATCCGGCGTTTGAAAAACAGGGGCTCGAGCAAGGCGGTAAACAGGGCACTCGCGCTCAGGCAGGCCAGGGTGACGGAAACTGTTGAAACCTTGATCGCTTCGAAAAAGGTAATCCAGTGAGCGGCGATCAACAGGCCGATGAGGCTGTATTTGTGGGCTCTGAAGAGCAGCGATTTTTTGATTTTTCCAGTAAGGTATACGAAGAGTCCGATCGATACGCTGGCGATCGTCATACGCCACCACACGAGAATGTCAGAGTCTGTTTCAATCAGCTTGCCGATGATGCCGGTAAAACCCCAGATGAAAACAATCAGATGAAGGAGAAATAGATTTCCGGGATTATATTTCTTCATTCGTGTGGCCAACAGTGGTGACACCTCCGGAAACAATAAACTTCATAAACTCTGCGGTATTCGCTTTCACAGGTGTGATGTTTTCTGCCGGTACGATGTACAGGTTTCCCGAAAAGTTGTAGCTGTGAGGCAGATATACTGCGATCTTGCCGGAATGAATGTTTAATGTGCTGAGGTCATCGCTGGTAATAAAACCGAGTTTTTCGATGTC
>JBGTLS010000502.1:0-7453 GCA_041744015.1 Cryomorpha sp.
GATTTCAGCCGATAAGAAAAAGGTAATTCAGGAATTAAAAGACCTTGTAAAAAAAGCGGATCTTGTATGGTTGGCAACAGACGAGGACCGCGAGGGGGAAGCCATATCCTGGCACCTTGAAGAAGCCCTGAATCTTAAAAATAAAGAAACACGGCGCATCGTTTTTCATGAAATCACAAAGAATGCCATCAACAAAGCCATTGAAAATCCCCGCAAGGTGGATTACCGGCTTGTGGATGCACAGCAGGCGCGTAGGGTGCTCGACAGGTTGGTTGGATTTGAAATTTCCCCCATTCTCTGGAAAAAGGTAAAACCATCCTTAAGCGCGGGACGCGTACAATCCGTGACTGTGCGCTTAATTGTAGAGCGCGAAAGGGATATCCAGGATTTCAAACAGGAAGAGTCATACCGGGTCACTGCCGTTTTTAATATCAACGGAAAGGCATTCAAAGCGGAATTATCGAAGCGATACAACACGGTTGAAGAAGCCCGGTTCTACGTGCAAGCCTGCGTGGATGCCGGATTTGAAGTAGAAGAGCTCGAAGTAAAACCGGCGAAAAAGACCCCGGCCGCACCTTTTACCACTTCCACCTTACAGCAGGAAGCCAGTCGCAAGCTCGGCTATTCAGTGGCGCGCACCATGTCGGTGGCGCAGAAATTATATGAAGAGGGTAAGATCACCTATATGAGAACAGACAGCCTCAATCTTTCCCAGACGGCGATTGAAGCAGCTGTCGCTGAAATTACTTCGAGTTTTGGCGCCAATTATTCCAGGCCGCGAACTTTTACCAATAAGTCGAAAGGCGCACAGGAAGCTCACGAAGCGATTCGTCCTGTTGACATGAGCCAGAAATCTGTTGTAGGCGACAGCGCCGAACAACGACTTTACGACCTGATTTGGAAACGCACACTGGCCTCTCAAATGGCTGATGCCGAGCTTGAGAAAACCAGGGTGAAAATCAAGGCCAATGGGAAAAGTGACTGGTTACAAAAGGTCCACTTCAACGCAAGGGGAGAGGTGATCAAGTTTGATGGATTTTTGAAAGTGTACATGGAGAGTACCGATGACGATAACAATGAGCCCGAAGAAGAAGGTGGACTTTTGCCATCCATGAAAGTAGGTGACAAGCTTGAGAGAGATAATATTGTCGCTACCCAGCGATTTTCAAATCATCCACCGCGATACTCTGAGGCGGCATTGGTTAAAAAGCTTGAAGAGTTGGGTATCGGTCGACCATCAACATATGCGCCGACCATATCGACTGTTCAAAAACGAGGTTATGTTGTAAAAGAAGACCGTGAGGGATACCCACGCCAATACCATGTTATTACCCTGGACAACAAGGGTGTTTCAGAAAAAGATCTTACTGAAAACACAGGAGCTGAGCGTTCTAAATTGTTTCCCACAGATATTGGAATTGTGGTGACCGATTTTTTGGTGCTGAATTTTGAGCGCATTCTGAGTTATGATTTTACGGCCTCTGTCGAGAAAAAATTCGATGATATTGCCGAGGGTTTGCTCAAATGGACCGACATGTTGAAAGACTTTTACAAAGGATTTCATGAAAATGTGGAGGCCACGCTCGAACACAGCGATCGGGCTACGGGTGAACGAGAGTTGGGCATGGATCCCAAATCCGGAAAGCCCATCATCGCCCGGATTGGCCGCTTTGGTCCTATGGTGCAAATTGGTAGTCCGGATGACGAAGACAAGCCCAAATTTGCCAGCCTGCGCAAAGATCAGAGTATAACGAATATTACACTTGAAGAAGCCCTCGATCTTTTCAAGCTTCCGCGAAAAGTAGGCGAATATGAAGGTTCGGAAATTTCCGCAGCCGCGGGACGTTTCGGTCCTTATTTGCGGCACAAAAGTGCTTTTTACAGCATCAAAGAGGCCGACGGTGATGATCCCCTGAGCATTGAGATTGACCGGGCCATCGAATTGATCGAAGCCAAGCGCAAAGCTGATAGGGAACGACTGATCAAAGAATTTTCTGAAAATCCGGAAATGCAATTACTCAATGGTCGTTGGGGGCCATATCTTAAGGTAGGTAAGGAAAATTACAAACTTCCCAAAGGAACTGAAGTCGAAAAACTCAGTTACGCCGATTGCGTTAAGATCATGAAGGAAGCTCCAGCCAAACCAGCCGGTGGTCGCGGACGATCTGCGGCGAAATCTGCTCCGGCTGCTAAAACGACAGCGAAAAAGACGTCTGCTTCAGCTAAAAAAGCGCCAGCAAAAAAGAAATCTGGAAAGGCTAAGGCATTAAAACCCGGCCCTAAAAAATGACGTGGACGGATGATATCGCTATTTATTTGAAACCGGTTCCCGATGGTTGTTTATTTCAATCAGAGGAATCAACTCAATTAATGTCATGTATTGATATTCATTCCTCTTCACATTTTCCGGACCTCGAAAAGGTTAAATTTGCTATTGTGGGTGTGGAAGAAGGTCGCAGGAGTGATATTCCGGCAACAGCACATGGTCCCAATGAAATCCGCAAAAAAATATACAATCTCTTTTATCATGGCAGTCAGGTTAAGATTGTCGACCTCGGAAATATTTCGGCAGGTGAAACCCCATCTGATACGGATTACGCTTTAGAAAAAGTGGTATCCGAACTCATCACGAGAAACATTTGTGTTGTGATACTTGGTGGTTCGCAGGAATTGACATTTGCGCAATACGCGGCTTATGAACACTTGGAAACCACAGTTAATCTCGGTGTGATTGATGCGGTCGTGGATATGGGAGAATTTCGAGAGTCGCTTTCGCCAAAAAATTATCTCAGCAAAATCGTGATTCATGAGCCGAGTTATTTGTTCAACATGAGTCATTTGGGTTACCAAACCTATTTGAATAATCCCGAAATATTGTCACTTCTCGACAAACTCTATTTTGATGCGCATCGACTGGGAGAAATTGCCGGAGACTTAAAAGTTGCCGAACCTTATATTCGAAATTCAGATCTTCTCAGCGTGGATATCAATGCGGTGCGCAATGCTTCGGCACATGGTACCGGGCAACCCAATGGACTTTCAGGCGAGGAAATTTGTCAGATGATGCGGTATGCGGGAATGAGTGATAAGACCACATCCATTGGGATTTTCAATTACAATCCCGAAACGGATTCTCTGGGTCAAACGGCTCTTCTTATAGCAGAAATGGTTTGGTGCGTATTGGATGGTCTTGGCAATCGTCAGAAAGAATTTCCCCTGATGAGCAAAAAAGATTTTATTGAATATAAAGTCCATATGCCCAACAGGAGTGATGAATTGGTCTTTTATAAAAGCAAGCGATCAGACAAATGGTGGATGAATGTGCCTTATGCAGGCGGGGCCCAGGGTATGTTGGGTCGACACCATCTTGTGCCTTGTAGTTATGCCGATTACACCCTGGCATGTGCAGGGGAAGTTCCGGATATTTGGTGGCGCACCTACCAAAAACTGGGCTAACACGGCATTTTAGGAATACACGACAAGGTCAAATTAAGATAAGGGTTTCGTTAAATATTTTTGACTGTCTGAGTTTTTCCTTATTTTAGACCCCATCTTTGCGATCTCCACCCGTATCTAACGGGTGATTTTGTTAAGGAAACCACTAGACTGAATGAAAAAAATTTGCTTACTACTCGTAGCGTCAATCACAGGCGTTTCTTCTCTATTTTCTCAGCAAGATCCTCAATTTACACAATTTATGTACGACCGACTTTCCGTGAATCCTGGATTTGCGGGTAGTCAGGAAGCCATATGTGCCACCCTGCTGGGTCGACAACAATGGACCGGGTTGGCCGGTCAACCGAACACGGCGCTTTTGAACGTGCATGGTTTAATTCCATCCATCAAAAGCGGTTTGGGTCTATCCGTTTATCTCGATGAATTGGGACCCCAAAGCACCACCGCAGTTCGTCTGTCATATGCCTACCATATTAAAATATCCGGCGCCACAAAGCTTGGCCTCGGCGCTGCTGTTGGACTGTTGAACAGCAATTTAAACAGCAACTGGATCGCTTATGATCAAGATGGAACCATTGGTACTGGTGTTGGCGACAATAACATCAATCAATTTAATCAGCAAGCTTCCACTTTCGACGCATCTTTTGGGGCGTATTTATACAATCCTAGTTATTACGTCGGCTTATCAGCTACGCATCTCAATGAAGGCGATTTGAGTGAAATGAACATTCAGGTGGCCCGTCATCTATATTTAATGGCCGGCTATCATTTCAATCTATCTTCCCAGTTTGTGCTTACACCGCATATACTTGCAAAGACAGATTTGGCATCAGCACAATTTGATGCAAACCTTACCGTTATGTACGAAAATACAATCTGGATGGGCGTGTCGTATCGATTGGAGGATGCGATTGCACCGATGGCAGGTTATCAATATCAGTTTCCTGATGGCAAAAGCACACTGCGTCTCGGGTACTCATATGATCTGACAACATCCGAATTAAATAAATATAGCACTGGCAGCCATGAACTCATGGTCGGTTATTGCTACAAGCTTGAGAAACCATTACCGAAACGTGTATATAAGAATCCACGTTTCTTGTAGTAACCGATTGAAACCATCAACGGATAAGTACGTATCACCGGTTGCTGTAAATCTGTAAAATGAGGATTAAAAACCTGCAAGGCATGAAAAAACTGCTTTTTATTTTGGTCATCTCATCGACACTCTATGGGTGTGGTGGGGGTAATAGAGGCGAATTGGTTGGTGTTGTTCCGAGGGAAGACTGGATTCAGTACAACCCTTATGGAATGAACTATATCCATTTTGGTAGTTACGTAATGGGTCCTGACGATCAGGACGTACCCTATGCGCACGTAAACAACTCTAAACGGGTTACGGTAAGTGCATTCTATATGGACGATACCGAAATCACCAACAATGAGTACCGTCAGTTTGTGTATTGGGTGCGCGATTCGATCGCACACAGATACCTTGGAGAGGCTGGAATCGGAGAACACATCATCGAAGAAGATGAATACGGGGATATCATAGATCCACCGATCATCAACTGGGATGAAAAAATTGACTGGGAAGGTGAAGAGGAACGCGAAGAACTAGCGGATTTGTATCTACCGGAATACGAGAGATTCTACCGCAGAAAAGAAATTGATACCCGCAAATTAAAGTTTGAATACTACTGGGTCGATCTGCAGGCTGCTGCTGTGAAAGCTGATCGCGATCTGGATTTGTCATATACAAATATCAAAGGCCAGAACAATGCGATTCGAGGTCATTCCGACAGAAGTAAATTCATCATTCGTGAGGTGATCAATGTATATCCTGATACCCTTGTTTGGGTTCACGACTTCACTTATGCGTTTAATGAGCCAATGACAGAAATGTACTTCTGGCATCCCGCTTACGATAATTATCCGGTAGTTGGAGTTACCTGGACTCAGGCCAAGGCCTTCAATGTTTGGAGATCGGAATTGCTCAGTACTTGGAAATTGAAAAATGATGAGTCGCTGGTTCAAAGATTCAGACTTCCAACAGAATCGGAATGGGAATATGCCTCACGGGGCGGTTTGGATAAATCACCTTATCCGTGGGGAGGACCTTATATCAGAAACCCATTGGGTTGTCCACTGGCCAATTTTAAACCACAGCGCGGTGACTATATAGATGACGGTGCTGCACTTACTGTAGAAGCGCGGGAGTATGAACCGAACGGTTTTGGCTTGTTCTGTATGTCGGGAAATGTGGCCGAATGGACCAATACGGCATATGACGAATCAGTGTATGAATTTTCTCATGATTTGAATGCCGAGTACCAATATGATGCAGTACAGGACGATCCACCAGCTTTGAAGAGAAAAGTAGTGCGTGGAGGTTCATGGAAAGATGTGGAGTATTACCTGCAAAACGGTACAAGAACATATGAATATCAAGACACTGCAAAATGTTATATTGGATTCCGCTCAGTAATGAGTTACCTCGGTCGTGGAAAAACTGGTAACCCTGAAGACTGGAATTAGTATACAAAACCCAAGGATTAATTTTTACAACTTAAAACGCAAGGAAGAATGAAACCAGGAAGCAAATCATGGAAAAAATTTATGGCCAAACTCTACGGTATTGGAGCCGCAGTAGTAATCATTGGCGCAATGTTTAAAATTCAGCACTGGCCGATGGCTGGAGAGCTGCTTGTAATTGGGCTTTCAACAGAAGCTTTGATATTCTTTTTCTCGGCTTTCGAACCCGTTCACGAGGACATCGATTGGTCACTGGTATACCCTGAACTGCGTTCCGGAGAACCAACAAAAGCAGCCATTGTTCGTGCTGATGACGAAGGTTCGATAACCGAACAACTTGATAAAATGCTTGAAGATGCCAAAATTGAACCGGAGTTGATAGCCAGTCTTGGAGATGGCTTGAGAACACTGAGTACACAGGCTTCCAAGTTGTCTGAAATTTCTGATGCCTCTGTGGCCACCCAGGAATATGCCACGTCTTTGCGCGGTGCTTCTATAAAAGTAGAAGAATTGAGCGATAC
Source organism: Cryomorpha sp. (assembly GCA_041744015.1). Taxonomy (GTDB): domain Bacteria; phylum Bacteroidota; class Bacteroidia; order Flavobacteriales_D; family Cryomorphaceae; genus JBBQZU01. The sequence continues at coordinate 6,513 of JBGTLS010000502.1, forward strand.
CTATGCCCAGGCTTCTGAAGCGCTCACAGGTCTTACCTCAAATCAGGAAGCAGGTAAATCTGCCGGAGACAATCTTCAGCGCATGAGTACCAATCTTTCGGAATTGAACAGTATGTATGAAGTGCAACTCAAAGAATTGCAGACTTCATCTCAGTTGTACTCTGGTATAACAGAATTGATGAAAAATCTGGTCGATTCTGTAGAGGACACCAAGCGTTATAAAGAGAATATCTCTGAATTGGCTACGAATCTGTCTTCATTGAATACCGTCTATGGTAACATGCTTAATGCAATGAGCCAACCGGTATCCCGTGTTTAATCATCCGGTTAATCAACCCAAAAAGTAATTAACTATGGCTGGAGGTAAAGAAACACCAAGACAGAAGATGATCGGTATGATGTACCTTGTACTCACCGCTCTGTTAGCCCTCAATGTTTCGAAAGAAATCCTGGATGCTTTCATAACCATTAACAATGGCTTGGAAACGACTAAGATGACGTTTAATGATAAACTATCCATGCAATATGGTGGTTTCGAAGCATCATACAACGAAAATAAGGTAAAGTACGGAGATGCCTGGACGAAAGCTCAGCAACTCCGGACGGAAGCCAATAATCTTGTAGCCCATATCGATAAAATTAAGGCCAAAACGATATCTAAATCCGAAGGGATACCGATCGAAACAGTGGTTGGTAAAGACCAATTCGGAAGAGATACGATTTTGAATCTTAAATATGTGAATGGGAAGGATAATTATGATGCCAATACCAACATTATGATTGGCGCGGAATCCGCAAAACCCAAAGAAGACAATGATGCCGACGGAAATAATTACCGGGCTGCAGTATTGAAGAAAATGCTGACCGATTACGGAAGCACCGTAAAATCAATGGTGACTGGTAATCCTTCCCTGGCTCAGGCAATCGATAGCTTATTCTCC
>JBGTLS010000503.1:0-6657 GCA_041744015.1 Cryomorpha sp.
AATAACTCCGGTCGGCATCGACGTGCAGGATGTCGGCGTACATGATTTTGATCATCTTGTCGTTATACCGCACGAATATCCGGTCGTCGAGCAGGTAGGAATTGTCTTCCGGTGTTTTTGGCTCAGCTTCATGCGGTGTCGTCGATTCTGTTTCGAGCCGCTGGAGCGCCAGTTCTATGGTGCGCTGCAATTCCATTTTCCGGAAGGGCTTTTGCAAAAAAGCGAATGGTTTTACAGCTTTTGCACGGTTGAAAGTAGCGTCGTCGGCATTTGCCGTAAGGAAAATCACAGGCATCGGATACACCTTGTTTAGCGCATCGGCGAGGGCGATCCCATCCATTTCGCCCTGAAGTCGAATATCGAGCAGGGCCATATCGGGAAGTTGCTCGGACACGTGGGCCATGGCTTCTTCGGCGCGTGTGAGGATGGCGGTGACTTCGTAACCCAGTTCGGTGAGAAACAGCGCAATCTTTGCTGCGATCAGCATCTCATCTTCTACCACCAATATTTTCAGTTTATGTTCCATTTAAGCCGCAGTGCGCAATTTAAAATCAAAATAAACCGCTGTCCCATCCTGTGATTCTTCACGCATCGACCCCTGCAACTGTTTGGTGAGCAGGGCGATCAATTGACTGCCAAAGCCGGTGCCGAGCGTGGTGCCGGAAGATCCTACACCGTCGTCGGCGATTTTTAACGAAAGTGTGGAGGCATCCCTTTTTTCCAAATTGATTTGGATTTTTCCTTTCCTGCCGTCGGGAAAAGCGTATTTCATGGCATTGGTGAGCAACTCATTGACGATGAGACCGAGCGGCACGGCGGTGTCTATATCGAGTTCGAGCGCATTCATGGCGCACTCGATAGATATACGTTCCTCCGCGCCAAAAGAATCGAGGATGTTTTCGCTGAGATTGACGAAATAATCTTTCATTTCCACGGCGCCTAGGTTTTCACCCTGATAGAGTTTTTGGTGCACGATGCCGATGGAGTGCACACGGTTCTGACCTTCCTGCATGGCGTATTTGATGCCCGGATCGTTTATCTGCGCCGATTGCAGGGCGAGCAGGCTCGATACAATTTCGAGGTTGTTTTTCACCCGGTGGTGCACTTCCTTGAGCAGGAGTTCAATTTCCGCGTTTTTGGCCGAAAGAAGCGCATTCGTTCTTTTCCGGGCACGGGCATTTCTGTAAAAGGAAATAGCCACGATGCCCAGCAGGCCGAGCAGACCGAAGGAGAGCCACTGCACGGTGCGCTGCTGATCGATGCGGGCTTCCTGCAGGGCAATAGTGGCTTCTTTCTGCTCTGTCTCGTATTGGGTGCGCAATTCGGACATGGCGGCATCGCTTTCAACCGAGGCGGTGCTGTCGCGCATGCGGCGGGCTTTCTTCTGGAAGATCAGGGCATTCTGATAATCGCCCAGCTTTTCGTAGATGGTGCTCACATGGCCGTAATTTTCCGTGAGATTCATTATTTGGTCGGCAGCTTCCTGCATTTCCACCGTGCGGAGTTGATAGGGCAGGGCTTCGGCGTAGTTTTCCGTCCGTAGGTTCACTTCACCGAGATTGGCCGTGGCAGTAAGTATCCCACCGTAATAATTGGCTTTTTCGGCGTTTTCGAGGGTGATTTTATAGGCCTCGATAGCTTCCGGGTAACGCCCCATTTTTTTCAGGGCATTGCCGCGCCCATTTGACATATCTGCGATGGAAGAAGGACCAAAATTCGGGGTGCTGACAAGGATCAGGGCTTCGTCAAAATAAGCCAATGCCTCGGCGTGTTCTCCCAGTCCGATGCTGGCATAGCCTGCCTGGTAAAGGATGTAGGGCAATTCTTCATCATACGCATTCTCGCGACAAAGTGTGATGGCCCGTTTGGCATATTCGAGCGATTCTTTTGGTTTTTCCTGGTTGTACAGGTCACCGGCCACCCTTCCCAGCGCATTGGCGATGCCCGGTTTGTCATCGATTTCTTCCATGAGTTTCAGGGCGCGGAGATTGGCTTTCAAGCCTTCTTCGTATTGCCCTTTGCGCTGCGCCACCCATGCTATTTTAAATGTGGTAGTAGCCTGCCCTTTTTTGTCTTCGATGTCCTCGTATCCTTTCAGGGCCTGATCGAAAAAATACGAAGCCGAGTCGAGGTGTCCCAAATTGGCGTGCATCCGGCCGCGCATTTCACTAAACCGGGGATACCATTCCCGATTTTCGGTTTTTTCGGCCAGGGTGAGTCCTTTTTTGGCGTAAGCCAGCGCCAAATCATAAGTGATGATGGATGCTTCATCCGTAAGTTCACTGAGCATTTCGAGCTGTTTGGCAGCATTGGTTTCAGAAGAGAGGCGCTGTTCGAGACTGTCGATGGTCCCCGTTTGCGCATAGAATGCAACCGGAAGCATGAAGATGAAAAGCAGGTTGAAAATGGTTCTCATGGTTGGTCGATGTTCGGTTGGTTAATTGGTTTCGGTACGCCCTCATCTCGCTTCGGAAAGAAATAGCCCCTGTCGGGAAAATGGCGGGCAACATATCCGGAAAGCAGCCATATTTTTATATCGCTTGACTGACGGAGTAGCGTGTAAATATATAGAAATAGTCGAAGCGCAACCAATTGTAGTCCAAAGAAGATGGGACAAGCCTTTTGGCAAATAGGTGGTACATCACTTTGAGTCGCGCCCCGTGCTTTGCTGCCCGAGGAAATATTCACAGAAGCCTTTGAGCATATTCTGGCAAAGTGTGTAGACAAAGCACGTCTGTATATGTATAGTCGTCCGAAATCTCATATGAAGTATTGAGGGGATTGGTACCAGGTTGGTCATCGTCGTCCGCTTTGCGGGAGTTCACGAGTACACCGAATCCAGGGATTACCATGAGTGCCGGCTTAAACATTGATTTCATTTAAAAGTATTTTTTCCAGATCCAATTCTCTGGTTAGGTTTTAATTTCTCCTTTTCGGCAAGGTTTAAGTCATTTCATTGCTACATGAAATTTCGCAAATCAAAAAGGAAATAACGTAACATTTTGTTTTCGACAAACGCTGATTTTTGGTTTCATTTTATCATTAATACTAAATATCTTTTTATTCCATGAAACTATTAATCAAAGGAATGGTATGCAATAGATGCATTTACGTTCTATCTGAAGAGTTAATAAAGCTTGGTCTGGAAATTTCCGACATCCGCTTGGGAGAAGTAAATTTAAAAGATACGAATAAAATCACCATTGAAGAGGAAGTTATCCGATCCATGCTTCAAAAAAACGGCTTTGATTTATTGTATTACAAAAATCAAAAGATCCTCGATCAGATAAAAATTGCAGTGGAAAAAGGTATTAATGAACAACTGAATAGTGGCGAACCTGTTAAGTTTTCGACTTTTATCAGTCACGAATTGCATAAAGATTATGATTCATTGAGTTCCTTGTTCTCATCTTTAGAGGGATACACCCTCGAAAAATATATCATCTCAAAGAAAATAGAAAAAGTGACAGGTTTATTGGTCTATACGGATCAATCACTGTCAGATATTTCTTACGCTTTTGGCTACAGCAGTCCTGCATACCTATCCAACCAGTTAAAAAAATATACCGGTTTTAATTCCTCCTACTATAAGCGAATACCAATTGATAAGATGGCTGTTATTGCAAATTGAATCATGTATATATACCCATTACACCAGGTTCAGTCACTCAAATCCATTGTCCCTTAAAGATTACTCAATTCTGATTGAATAAAATGTTTTTGCGAAACCCTATTTCTTTATGGGAGATGGGTTTCGCTTTTTTAATGATTTATCCATAACATCTTTCAATTGCAAAACACAAATTAATTTTGTTGTTTATGTAACATACCTGGATACTTATCCCAACAATATTTATAAAATGGTAAAATGTAAATATTATAAATCTTACCTGTAATTGTGATAAAAGTCAGGTCAACACGACCTATACTTTTGGTCTTGAAATTTAATTGTTTGAAACATCATTAAACTTAAGACCATGTCATTTAAATCTACAGTTCAGAGGTTAGGGTTTTTAATTCCGCTATTGGGCATTTTATTGATTGCTTGTGAGAACAAGCCGGAAAAGTCAACAGCAGAAGCGGCAACAGCCAACGCAGATGCCGGTAAATTGCCGGTAGACATTATCATCGCACAGCAACAGCTGCTCAATCATGAAGAAGCTGTGGTAGGAACGATGACTTCAAATCAGGAAGTTTCTATTGTCAGCGAACTTCCTCAAAAGATTACCCAGGTCGTCTTTAAAGATGGCAACTATGTTACCCAGGGCGCTGTGCTTTACACACTACATGACGGCGATATCAGATCCCGATTAAAACAAGTGGACGCTGAACTGGAGCTGGCCAAGCTGAACAAAGAACGGATGGGTAATCTCTTAAAAACCGAAACCGTCAGACAGCAGGAATACGATGAAGCGTTTATGCGTTTCCGCTCCTTAGAAGCACAGCAGGAATTGCTTCAGGTGGAACTGGCCAGGACAGTAATCCGCGCACCATTTTCAGGAAAAATCGGAATTTCAAAAGTATTTCCAGGGGCTTATGTTACCCCAGGGGCAGAGCTGGTGATGCTGCAGGATCAAAGCAGTATCAAAATCAATTTCTCTGTTCCAGAAAAATACCTGCCTTTGATACAGACAGGTGATAAAATCAGGTTTACTTCCGAATTGTCTGACCAGGAATTCACGGCAACCATCAGTGCTACCGAACCAGACCTTGACGTTCAAGGCCGGAGCTTGCAGGTACAGGCCATTACAAATAATGCTGATGGTCAATTTCGTGCAGGCCTTTCGGCCAAAGTCTATTTCCGTGCTACCGATAAAGGTGCAAAAGGAATATTGGTGCCAACCGAGGCCCTTGCTCCAGGCGATAAAGGTTATACTGTTTTTGTCATAAAAAATGGCGTGGCGAAACCCATGGCAGTAACCATAAGCAACAGGACAGAAACAGATGCGATCATCACATCTGGCATTACTCCCAACGACAGTATCATAGTTTCCAACATGCTGCGCTTAGGAGACGGCACTCCCGTCAAGGCCTTAATTTCCAAATAATTAATCTATAATCCAGGCATTATGAGTATTTCATCTTTAAGTATAAAAAAACCGGTTTTGGCCGGAGTATTTTCTCTCCTGCTTATTATTTTAGGAATAGTAGGATGGAAACAATTGGGTGTTCGCGAATTTCCATTAACAGAACCCCCCGTGATTTCGGTAATTACTTTCTATCCCGGAGCAAGCCCGGATGTGATTGCCTCAAAGCTTACGCGGCCTATGGAAGAATCTATCGCGGAAGCAAGCGGAATCCGCACCATTTCTTCTGAATCCAGAGAACAGGTTAGTATTATTTCAATAGAATTTAACCGGGAAGTTGACCTCGAGGATGCATTGAATGATGTCAGGGATAAAGTGGCCAAATCCCGCAAACAACTTCCTGCTGATGTTGATCCGCCAATTGTGCAAAAGGCGTCCTCCCCGGATAATCTGGTTGCATTCCTGGAAGTAGAAAGCGATACCAAAGACATAAAGGAAGTAAGTCACCTTGCATCGACCACCATCAAGGACAAAATGCAGTCCATTCCCGGTATCAGTAACGTAGCGATTGTAGGAGAACACAAATACGCCATGCGCCTTCGATTTGATCCATCAAAGTTGGCTTCTTATCAATTAACTCCCTCAGACATTCGTCAAGCTTTGATTAGGGAGAATATAGATCTACCGGCGGGACGGATAGAAGGAAGCAACAGCGAGTTGAGCATCCGTACGATGGGCCGCCTCACCTCGGTAAATGATTTTGAGGATATGCTTATCAAGCAAGTAGGCAGTACTATAATTCGCCTTAAGGATATTGGCTCGGCCGAGCTGGGAGAAGTGAACGAACGTACCGCCATCATCAACGAAACTGGAAATCTGAACCGTGTTGGAGTTGGTGTAGCCATTCAGATACAGCGTGGCGCAAACGCCATTGAAGTTGTGGATGAATTTTACAAAAGGTTGGATGAGCTTCGCAAAGAAGTCCCGTCTGAATACCGTTTGATTATCGGCTTCGACTATACCAATTCTGTGAGGGAATCTATCAAAGAGGTAGAAGAAACCCTGTTCATCGCCTTTGGACTGGTTGTATTAATTATTTTCCTATTCCTCAGGGATTGGCGGTCTACCATTATTCCGGTCCTGGCTATTCCTGTATCCATACTTTCCGCATTCTTCATCATGTATGTAGCTGGATTTTCCATCAATATACTGACCCTATTAGGATTGGTGCTGGCCATAGGACTGGTTGTGGACGATGCCATAGTTGTACTTGAAAATATTTACAAAAAAATTGAAGAGGGTATGACGCCCATACAAGCTGCATTCAAAGGATCGAAAGAGATCTATTTTGCGGTTATTTCGACTACCATTACGTTGGCGGCCGTCTTTCTTCCGATTGTTTTCATGGGAGGAATCAGTGGGCAGCTTTTCAAAGAATTCGCCATTGTGGTATCAGGTTCAGTGATGATATCCGCTTTTGTGGCATTGACACTCACACCGATGTTGAGTGCTTATTTTCTAAAGAAAAAGGTAAGACCAAGTTGGTTTTACCAGGTTACAGAGCCCTTTTTCGTCCGTTTAAATAATGGTTATGCTCGTTTGCTTACCACATTTATGAAGGCCAGATGGT
>JBGTLS010000504.1:0-3399 GCA_041744015.1 Cryomorpha sp.
GATGAGTTTGCAGAAAAGGGGAGGTCGGCGGGTGGAATTGTATTCGCACCACCCGAAGAAATTCAGGGTTGGAAGTACGGATTTGGATTTGCCGACCCGGATGGCCACCGGTGGAATATGGTTTTTTTGGACTGGCATAGAATGAAAGCCTGATCGGATTTTAAGGAAGGGTGGAATTGATTGTAAATATCGAAGGCTCGAAGAAACTGCATTAATCGTTTTAAGATATTGTTAAATTTGAAAACAGGAAGCTATCGAATTTTTGTTTCTGATCATTTTCGCTTCCTGAATCACTTCCTTGTCAAAAAGTGAATATAAATCGACTTTTCAAGCCAAAACAATAAAGCTTCACTGCGAATATTTGACGATAAGTTGTCCTGTTCAGGTAATGTTAATCTCAATTGATCAGCATCTTGAGGTTTTTTTTTAAGTGATAAAATTGGGTGTTTTTGGTATAAAACCTTAGCTTAGCAAGCCATAATCTTGAACCAATTAAAGTGCTATGAAAAACAACCAAACCTTCACGTGCCTGATATTTGCTCTTTTTACAGCTGCTGTCGCACAGGCGCAGTTTGACACTCCTGAAACAGTGCAGCCCGCGGGAAGTAATCTCCACGTAGGAGATTTAATAGCCATTGATTATACAGGCGATGGCCACATAGACCTGATAGGTAGATATAATGACAAGATCATTATTTATGAAAATCTCGGCGGAGGAGAATTTGCAGAACCGGAAACGGTCTTTCAAATCCCGGTTCCCATCACCCGGTTTATAATGTTTGACATCGACAACGATGGAGACCTCGACTTCCTGCTCGCGACATCTTTAGACTTGTTGCTTTACAAAAATGATGGCGCGGGTTTTACACTTGCGCAAACCACTCCCGGAAATATGGTGAGACTCAGTTCTTTTGATATCAATGGGGATGGTTTTGAGGATGTTGTTGCTGTTGAAGGTTCCGTTTTCAAAGTGTACATCAATGATGGGGCAGGGGAATTGAATTTAAATAGCAGTACGGATGTGGACATGTTTCTGGGTCCTTTTCATGGAGAGGGTACTATCGCATACACCGATGTAAACAATGACGGGTATATTGATATCATTTTTACACATAGCTCTTCAGCAGGTTATTTAGCCAACAATGGAGATCATACTTTTACCACATATGACCAATTGGTTACATCTGAAACCTGGGCACGGACGGTAAGGGTGGTTGACTTTGACCTCGACGGGGACGACGACCTTCTTTTTCTTTTTGGGGGGAGTGATTGGGATTGGGACGACTGCGGCACGGCGAAAAGCGCTTTGATTCTCCTGAATAAAAATGAGGCAGGCACTTATGATCAGAGCAACTTAAATATCACGAACAGAAGAGAGTATCAGCAACTCCATGTGAGTGATATGAACGGTAACGGATATCCTGACATTGTGGCAAGCTATTATTATGTAATGAACTGGTCGGAAGCGTGCTATACGCACCGTAGCGGTGTGCAGGTAATGGTCAATAATGGCGATGGTTCTGCTGCAAATCAGCTATATCACACCGGATTTGGTTTTGATGATTTTGTGTTTCCATATATTACAGGGCATATGGCCCTGGCCGACTTTACCGGGAATGGATACGATGACATGGCTTTCAGCGTGCCCAATCTTTCTTTTCCCGGTCCTGCTTTTCTTTCTAATGATGGGAGTTTAAGTGCTGGACTGAATAAACTCTACTACGTGGATCCGGGTATGGAAACAATGGCGCTTTTTGCTGCCGATATGACGGGCGACGGTCAAAAGGAAATCGTTCATTGGACCAGGGAAATTCGCAATGACTTTCTGTTGACTTATGACCGAAACGGTCCTGGTGATTATAACAGTGAAAAGTTGTACCTCACTTCACAGGCGACATTTATCACCTCAAATATGCTTGTTCCGCAGTCAGTAGCTGTATCTGATGTCACTGGCGATGGTTTGGCCGACGCAATTTTTATAAGTGTGGTGGGTCCGAGTCAACGCGAGGTGGTCGCTGCCATCAATCATGGTGACGGTACTTGGACTGAAGAAACTGTTGTTGCAGAAACGCAGGAAATGGAATTATTTGGAGTTGACCTGAATAATGATGGAAAGGATGAAATAGTGGTGGTTGTGAAAAATGTCAATAACCATGTCGTTTCTGCCTATACCCGATCGGTGAGCGGTGGCTACGAACCCTTTGGTGATAGTTATTCAGTCTCAGGTAAATTCTCCTCGCTATCATTTGGCGATGTAAATGGAGATGGGTTCCCTGATATTTCAAGTGTGCTAAATGAAAATTCTATTGGAATTGCCCTGAGTGACGGCACGGGAGGCATTTTAGAAATCCTTACGCTGAATTTAGATCCGACAATTGGATTACAACATGAATTGATCGATTTGAACGTGGACGGATTTGCCGATTTGGTGGTGTGGAAAGCTGATGGTTCCATTCCAATCCGATATTTTCAAAACGATGGAAACCTCTCATTTTCAAGCGTTACAGTGGTGAAGCAGGCAGGAACTTACAAGCGTTTTGTTCATTTTGGTGATCTTTATAATAATGGGATACCTCAATTGGTCTTCTTAAGTCAAAGCGGAAATCTGGTTTGGAAGGAAAACGATGGAAATGGAAATTCTGGCAATGAGGTGGTTATCCTGGGTCAGGGCATGGCGTCCGATGTAACCCATATCACCATGGGGGATTTTACGAACGACGGCGCTACAGATTTGGCACTTGCACGCTCCGGAACTGCACTCTGTCCCAGGAACTTTGATGTGCACATGTTACCAAGTTTGATGGAACCCGGAACTCCCGTAAATGACAACATCATTGAGCCCTCGGATGTAAAGCCCATTTCGGTATATCCTGTGCCCAGCCGCGGTTTACTCTACATCGATTTCGCGGAATATGGGAATTTCAAGACCCGTCTCGTACTGACCGACCTGACCGGCAAAGTTCTCAAAAGTGCAAACGTGAGCGGTCCACGGTTTGAGTGGTCTCTCGACCACTTAAGCAGCGGTATGTACATCCTGCAACTCTACGAGGGAAGCGAACTGCGGCATGCGCAAAAAGTGGTGATGGAACGGTAGGCATCAGCGACATTTGGTTATATGTTCAGCTTATTTTTTTGACGGAAAGCCATACGTCGGGGGAAATTTTAAATAAAAAAGGGGCCGCCTGAAAGGCGACCCCGAAAAATGAGTTGAAAATGTTTTACTGGATTATAATTGCGGAATAAGCACACCGTCGATCAGATGTACTACTCCGTTTGTTCCCTGAATATCTGTAAAAACGACATTGACCACATTGTTTTCACTGTCCAGAATGATCACGCCATCAGCAGTCGCATTGATGGTGATATTTTGTTCAGCAAGGGTGTTGCTTGTTCCGGAAG
>JBGTLS010000505.1:0-1595 GCA_041744015.1 Cryomorpha sp.
CCGAGCCGGAACAGTACGAAGAGATTGCTATAAAACTAAAAAAGGGACAGGCTGTACGCACACGATTTATCAACCGCTTCGTATTACCCATAACCCGATCATTAGATAAGGAAGGCCTGAAATATGAAGTCAAAAGCCGACCGAAATCCATCTACAGCATCTGGAATAAAATTCACAAAAAGAATATTCCCTTCGAAGAGATTTACGACCTCTTTGCCATTCGTATCATCCTTGATACGCCACCTGAACTTGAAAAAGCAGAGTGCTGGAAAGTATACTCCATCGTCACCGACTTTTACCAGCCCAATCCGGATCGCTTGCGCGACTGGGTATCCACGCCAAAAGCCAATGGTTATGAATCACTGCACACCACGGTGATGAGCCCTACCGGCAAATGGGTGGAAGTGCAGATCAGATCCCGCCGTATGGACGAAGTAGCCGAAATGGGATATGCTGCGCATTGGAAATACAAAAGTCAGCAGGACGGCGAGTCCAGCCTGGACATCTGGCTGTCGCGTATTCGTGAGATGCTCGACTCAAACAACAGCGGCGCGATCGATTTTATCGACGATTTCAAACTCAACCTTTTCAGCGATGAGATCTTTGTCTTCACACCCAACGGTGATTTAAAGTCTCTGCCAACGGGAGCGACAGCCCTTGATTTTGCATTTGAAATTCACTCCCAGGTAGGCGAAGCCTGCATAGGCGCCAAAGTAAATCAGAAACTTGTTCCACTTAGCCATCAGCTTAAAAGCGGTGATCAAATCGAGATCATCACATCCAAAAAGCAGCGGGCCAAAGAGGACTGGCTAAACTATGTGGTAACGGCCAAGGCCAAATCAAAAATCAAAGCTGCCCTGAAAGAAGAGCAGAAAAAAGTGGCCAGCCTGGGCAAAGAGATGGTGCAGCGAAAGTTCAAAAGCATGCACGTCGACTTCAACAGTAAGAACGTGACTGAGCTTGAGCAATATTACAATTACAAAGGAGCCACGGAGCTTTATCACGATATCGCCACAGGTCGGGTTTCGCTGAAAAAACTCAAAGGTTTTTCGGTGGAAAGTGGAAACCTGCAATTTGATATAAAGCGGACGGAACCTGAGACACCCCAGGTGAAATCCACCAAATCATCCATTTCAAAAGATGTATTGATCATCGGAGACGATGAAAAAGATGTACCGTATAAAATTGCACCGTGTTGCAATCCCATTCCGGGCGATGATGTGTTTGGATTTGTGACCATAAACGATGGTATTAAAATTCACCGTACGAATTGTCCCAATGCCATACAGTTGCGCTCGAATTATGCGTACCGCGTAATTCGCGCCAAGTGGCAGAGCCAAAAGGAAAAGGAATTTGTGGCCAATGTGTATTTCAAAGGAATCGACGACATCGGTCTTGTGCACAACATCACCAGCACGATTTCTTCAGACCTGAACGTAAATATGAAGTCTATCAGCTTCGAGAGCAACGACGGCATCTTCGAAGGCAAGGTGATGGCCTACGTGCATGATGCCGACCACCTGCGCTCCCTGATGGAAAAACTGCGGAGGGTGCCCAGTTTGAAGATGGTGGAAAGGGTGGATGGATGACCAGCG
>JBGTLS010000506.1:0-6629 GCA_041744015.1 Cryomorpha sp.
ATAAGTTCTGACCTGAGCAAGTCTGCTCACTATTCTATCGTGGATTCCTAAAAATTAATGGCCGAAAGGCCCTTAATTCATATTATCTGGTAAAAAGCAACTCGCGAAGTTTGGGCATTGGCCACAGGTCATCATCAACGAGCAATTCCAGTTTATCAGCCTGATAGCGAATATCGGCCATGAACGGCTTTACGACATCACAATAAGCAATAGCTGCTTCAAGGGCATCATCTATCGTATTTGCCTTTTTGCGTTCTTCCGTCATCTCGTCCACTTTGGTTTTAATGATTTCCACCCGTTCGGATATTTCTTCTACTATGGCTATTTGGGTACGACTGGCTTTGGTAGCAGATGCTTTCGACAAAATCTCCTGAATTCCACGCACATTCTGGATCAGCAAATTCTGATATCGCAAAGCGGGCGGAATAATATGGTTGATGGCGATATCTCCACAAATGCGCGATTCTATCTGAATTTGCATTTTATATTTTTCAAGTTCTATCTCCACCCGGGCTTCAAGCTCCCTCTCCGTAAGTACATTCAAGCTCGAATACAGATCAATGATTTGTTTATTCCGAAGCAGTGCAATCGCTCTTGGCGCATCTTTCACATTCGAAAGTCCCCGTTTTTTGGCTTCCACCGCCCAGGCTTCGCCGTAGCCATTACCTTCAAAACGAATATTCTTCGAAGACTTAATGAGCTTTTGCAATTCTTTCAAAATGGCCTCATCGCGTTTCTCACCTTTTTCAATTGATTTGTCAACCGCTGTCGAGAAAAGATTGAGTTGGTTTGCCACGATCGTATTGAGGGCAGCCATAGGTACTGCACAATTGGCCGAAGAGCCAACCGCCCGAAACTCAAATTTATTTCCTGTAAAGGCAAAGGGACTGGTTCGGTTCCTGTCCGTATTGTCGAGCAAAATTTCCGGAATTTTACCAATATTCAACTTTAGCTGGGTTTTTGCTTCAGGGGTCATCTTGCCAGCTGTGATACTTTTCTCCAGATCATCGAGCAGTTTGGACAATTGCGAACCGATGAAAACCGAGATAATAGCCGGAGGAGCTTCGTTTGCACCTAACCTGTGATCATTTCCAGCTGTTGCTATACTGGCCCGCAACATATCGGCATTGTCGTGAATGGCCTTAATTGTGTTAATGAGAAAAGTAAGAAACTGGAGGTTGGATTTGGGATTTTTTCCAGGCGATAACAAGTTAACGCCGGTATCTGTGGCAAGCGACCAGTTGTTGTGTTTCCCACTTCCGTTCAAACCTGCAAAAGGTTTTTCATGGAGGAGCACGCGGAAGTTGTGCTTCCGCGCAATTTTTTCCATCACATCCATAAAAAGCAGGTTGTGATCATTGGCCAGATTGGCTTCTTCAAACATGGGGGCTGCTTCAAATTGATTTGGCGCTACCTCGTTGTGTCTGGTTGTAACAGGAATTCCGAGATGATGGGATTCCATTTCGAAATCGCGCATGAAAGCGTGAACCCTTTCGGGAATGGTTCCGAAATAGTGGTCATCCAATTGCTGACCTTTAGCCGGGTTGTGTCCGAAGAGGACCCTACCCGTGAGCTGCAGATCGGGGCGGGCATTGTAAAGTGCCGAATCAATCAGAAAATATTCCTGTTCCCAACCAAGTGTAGAATGAACTTTTCGCACATTTTTATCAAAATACTGACACACTTTTACTGCGGCATTGTCCACAGCGTTGAGGGCCTTGAGCAAAGGCATTTTATTGTCGAGCGCCTCACCGGTATATGCGATGAAAATTGTTGGAATGCACAAAGTTCGGCCGATTACGAAAGCTGGTGAGGATGGATCCCAGGCAGTATATCCACGGGCCTCAAATGTATTTCGGATACCTCCGCTTGGAAAAGAAGACGCATCCGGTTCCTGCTGAACGAGGTTTGCTCCGGCAAATTTCTCGATCGATCTTCCAATTGTAGACGGGGAAAAAAATGAATCATGCTTCTCTGCTGTAGACCCTGTAAGCGGTTGAAACCAATGCGTATAATGGGTGGCACCCATTTGCGTTGCCCAGTCTTTCATGGAAGACGCTACCTGATCGGCCACATTGCGGGGAATGCGGGTACCGCGATTCATTGCCTCCTGTACGCTGGTGATCGCCTCATCAGAGAGATATTCCCGCATTTTCTCCTGATCGAAAACCCTTTTTGAAAAATATTCGGAAATTTTTTGCGGACTTTCGTTGGAAATCAATGGTTTCCTGTCGAGTACGTCCTCGAGAACTTTAAATCTAAATGATGCCATGAAGGAGTATGTGATTTGTGAGTCGCAAAATTAAAGCTTAACGCTAAAAAACCCCAAAAAAAAATCACAATTTATGAACAACCCCAGTTTTTTATAGGGGTCAGGATGTAAAAACTTCAAAAATTGTAAAACACCCCCCCAAAAAATCAGGGGATCATCAAAAGAAGTGTAACAAATGCCACATACGATGCAACAAGGATTAATCCGCTCAACCTGTTGATGCGAAGCCGCCAAACCGCCAATGGAAGAATGGCGAATGAGGTACCCAACATCCAATAAATATCACTTCGCATAATGTCGACATCGATATCTATCGCCAGTATGGTAGCCGTAATTCCCAAAATAGATAGCAGATTGAACAGATTGGATCCAATGATGTTACCCAACGAAATATCCTGTTCCTTTTTAAAGGCGGCTATAACAGATGCAGCCAATTCCGGAACGCTCGTACCGAAAGCCACCAGGGTAATAGCGATTATCCTGTCTGAAACACCAAATGCTCTTGCGACATCTTCAGCACCTGACAGAAACCATTGGGCGCCAAATACCAATGCGACACATCCCAAAACAACATAAAGGATGAGTATGACCGCTGATTTCGATTTTGCATCAATTGGAACTTCGGCAGGCACAATGGACAACTTCTTCTTTTTTGCTCTCAAAAAACTGAAAATGATAAAGCCAATGAGCGCTAAAATCATGATGATTCCCTCTATACGGGATATTTCTAAATTTAAGGCAAACACATAAACGAGGATACTGGCCAGCATCATGGCCACCCAATCCACACGCAATGAGTCCCGCTTTACACTCATCGGAAAAATTATTACCGTGAGCCCCAGGATGAGCGCTACATTTGCAATATTTGAACCAACAACATTTCCGATGGCAATGGCAGATTTTCCCGCAAGGGCAGCCTGTACACTAACTACAAGCTCGGGAGCAGAAGTACCGAAAGCAACCACCGTCATACCAACGAGCATAGGCGGCATATCGAATTTGAGAGCGATGCCCGCAGCGCCCTTTACCAAATAATCACCTCCAAAAAGCAGCAATAAAATACCGGAGACTAAAAGAACAACCGTCATTCGTCAGGATTTCTTTCCGGTCTTCGGTTCTTCCACAGCGTCTTTCAACTGATCCTTCACATCCTTTACAGAACTCTGGATGTCTTTTTGGATTTCGCCCGTAGCATCTTTGACTTGTCGTATCGTTCTACCGAATGTTCTGGCAATTTCCGGAATCTTATCTGCTCCGAAAAAAATCAAAATGAAGAGAACGATGATGAAAATTTCACCTCCGCTGATATTGAAAAAGAGAAATGTCAATTCGATTGAATTTTGCACAAAGTTAGAAAGCCTTTCCGAAGAAACGGAAAGGCTTTAAAATATCTCATTACCAGAAAATGTGGTCAGTCGTCTTTCCCTGGTCCTTCTTCAAGCGAAGCTCCGGTGCGGTCAGTTAAATCGACCACCAGCGGTGCTGCAACGAAAAGTGAAGAATAAGTACCCACGAGTACACCTAACATCAACGCAAACACAAAACCGCGAATCGAGTCTCCACCGAACATGAATATTACAAGCAGAACGACGAAGGTGGTCATCGACGTATTAATGGTTCGGGACAATGTGCTGTTCAGGGCCTTGTTTATCACTGAAGCAATGCGCTCCTTGCGATGATCAGCCAGATATTCCCGAATCCGGTCAAAAACAATTACCGTATCGTTTATCGAATACCCTACTACCGTGAGGATAGCAGCGATGAAGGCCTGATCAATCTCCAGAGAGAAGGGCATAAAGCCGTAACCGATGGAATAAATTCCCAGGACAACTATTACGTCATGAAACATTGCAGTAATAGCTCCAACACCATATTGCCATTTCTTAAACCTGAATACGATGTAAGCAAAAATGATTAAAAGTGAGAAGATAATCGCTGAAGTCGATGATGTTCGGAAGTCATCGGAAATGGAAGGGTCTACCTTACGGGATTCGAGGATTTCATAGGGATTATTCATTCCGTCAAGGCCAGCTTCCAAAGCGGTTTCAACTTCAGAATCAGCATCCGGAGAATCATCATCAACGAGAAACTTTGTCGTTATTTTTACCTGATTTGAAGACCCGAAAGTTTTTACTTCAGGTGGAACATTCAGACCGTCCTCATTTACAAAAGCAGTAGATAGTGTAGTCCGAACATCATCCAATACCACAGGATTGTTAAAATTGACAGTGTATGTTCGTCCACCTGTAAAGTCAACCCCAAAATTCAGACCGCGGGTAGATAAGCTGATAAGACTAACGGCTACCAGGATGGCTGAAACGGTATATGAAATTTTTCGTTTGCTAATGAATTTTATCTTGGTATTGATCAAAATATTTCGAGACCAATCCATGAAAAAGGTGACCGCTTTTCCTTTATCCAGCCTTGATTCAAAAATGAGTCGGGTGATGAATATCGCAGAAAACAATGAAGTAAAAATACCGATGATCAGCGTAGTGGCAAATCCTTTAATCGGACCTGACCCAAGGGAAACCAAAACAATTGCAGTCAACAAAGTAGTGATATTGGAATCGATAATCGCGGAATAAGCCTTTGCATATCCTTCTTTGATTGCTGCCTTCACCCCTTTTCCATTTCGCAATTCCTCCCGGATGCGTTCAAAAATGAGCACGTTGGCATCTACAGCCATACCAATTGTCAATACAATACCAGCGATCCCCGGAAGTGTCAATGCAGCCTGTAGGGAAGCCAGCACTCCGATCAGGAAGAACAAGTTAGCTACAAGGGCAATATCTGAAACAAGACCTGCTCCGCGGTAATAAACAAACATATAAACCAATACCACCACCAGAGCGATGAGGAATGACAAGAAACCGTCATCAATATTCTTTTGTCCAAGCGAAGGACCAACGACTGATTCATCCACGATATTGGCCGGAGCTGGAAGTGCACCTGCTTTAAGGAGGTTTGCCAAATCCAATCCATCCTGAATCTGCTCATTTCGATTTCCTCCACCCATGCTGATCACTGATTGACCGGTTGGAATTTCAGATTGCACCACAGGTGCAGAAAATACATAGTTGTCAAGAACGATTGCGACCACACGTTTTGGCGTCTGTGAAGCCGCCGCTGCGGTGATTTCTTTCCATTTCCTTGCACCCTCACTGTTCATCAACATGCTTACCTCAACCTGACCGTTGATATTGTATTGTTGTGAAGCATCCACGATCACAGAACCATCAAGCGGCGCTCTGTTGTCGCGGGTATCTACTTTAATGGCGTACAAGCGCATCATGTTGTTCAACCGGGCATCGGGTTCGGCTGACCAAAGCAGTTTTAAATCATTTGGAAAGAAATCACGTGCCACTTTTTCTTTCAGCATGCTGTTTATCGCAGCAGTATCTGTCACGCTGGCATAACCCACTACAGGACCCTGCATCGCCTGGCCTGTTTCTGTGATCGCCGGGCTCATCTTAGAGAAAAGAGGTAACCGCTTCAGTTGTTCTTCTGAAGTTTCGTCGGCTCCAAGAATATCGGCGACAGAGTCTGTCGACAAATCACCGTCAAGGCCGAGCAAATCCTCTCCAGTTACTTCAGGCGAAGTGGTATCTGCGGGCTGGTCACCCGTAACTGTATCAGTAGCTGCAACTTCGTCGGAATCCAATTCGGTAGTATCTCCGTCCATTTCAAGGCCCAACTCGGGATACATCTTTTTCGAAAGTGCATCATTGGCCTCGCTAAGAAATCCCAGAATCTCTGAACTTTCATAAGTATTCCAGAATTCGAGATTTGCCGTACTTTTTAATTGTTTTCTAACCCGCTCCTTGTCTTTCACTCCAGGCAACTCCACCAGAATTCGTCCAGTAAATTGCTGTTTTTGAATGGTCGGCTGGGTTACCCCAAATTTGTCAATACGTGTGCGAAGAATTTTTTCTGTGTTATTGATGGCAACTCGGGATTCTTCACGCAGGCGTTCAATAATTTCAGAATTTGTCGCTTCACGCGGAAAACGGTCCTTATTGTCCCTGCTGTGGAAAATGGTTGCGAGGTTTCCATCAGGATAGAGTTTCTGCCATGCATCGTTAAAGAGCGATACAAAGTCGTCCTGAGAATTTCTCTGCATTATTTTCGCCTCTGCAATTGTTGCCCGTAATTGCTCATTGGCAGCATTGTTGCTCAGGTTTATGATCAAGTCAGGAATGGATACTTCAAGCGTAACGCTCATCCCCCCTGCGAGGTCAAGTCCGAGATTGATCTGTTTTGATTTTGATTCTTCGTACGTGTAACCAAATACCGGATAGATCGATTCATTGGCATTTTTGGTCAGATAGGCAGACTTGAAATTGTCTAACATGAC
>JBGTLS010000507.1:0-7764 GCA_041744015.1 Cryomorpha sp.
GAGCAGCACCTGCTGGAAAATGGCAAAATGATGATTACCCTGGCCGGGGCCATGAGCACAGCCGAGCTTGGACGCAGCCTCGCTGAAATGATTCGACAGGATAAGGTACAGATCATTTCTTGCACGGGCGCCAATCTCGAAGAAGATTTGATGAATCTGGTCGCTCACTCCCATTATGAGCGCGTACCCAACTATCGAGACCTGACTCCCGAGCAGGAATGGGATTTGCTTGAGCGGGGTCTGAATCGCGTTACAGATACCTGCATTCCCGAAGAGGAAGCTTTTCGACGCCTTCAAAGTAAAATATTCAAACAGTGGAAAAACGCACAGGACGCCGGAGAGCGGTATTTTCCGCATGAATATATGTACAAAATGATACTTTCGGGTGACCTGAAGCAGTTTTACGAAATTGACCCCAAAAATTCCTGGATGATCGCTGCCGCTGAAAAGAACCTGCCAATCGTGGTGCCGGGGTGGGAAGACAGCACAATGGGAAATATTTTCGCATCCTATTGCATTAAGGGCGAACTCAATCCATCCACCATGAAATCCGGAATCGAATATATGACGTGGCTGGCCGACTGGTACACGAAAAATTCTTCCGGAAAAGGTGTGGGGTTTTTCCAGATTGGGGGAGGTATTGCGGGAGATTTCCCCATATGCGTGGTTCCGATGTTATACCAGGATATGGAAATGCACGACATTCCTTTTTGGAGTTATTTCTGTCAGATTTCAGACTCCACTACGAGCTACGGTTCTTACTCCGGCGCAGTTCCCAATGAAAAAATCACCTGGGGAAAACTCGATATAAAAACACCAAAATTCATCGTGGAAAGTGATGCCACCATCGTGGCTCCATTAATTTTTGCATGGCTTTTGAAATGGTAAACAACTTTTCAATTACCTATCCGTAACAAGCACAATTAAACAATAAAAGCGCATCGATCAACAATGAAAATCAGCTCTGCCAAAAGCCACCAAAAAAATTTAGACAATAAAACCACAGTCAATGACTTGCAAGCAAGGAAATTCTATTACTTTAATCCCCAAATTGCTGAATCATGAAAAGGGTAATTAAAGATTTTAAAACAATCACACCTGAAGTCATGGCATTAATCAATGACCAGTATCCTTATGGTTATGAGGATAGTCAGCTGGTCACGTTTGTTAATGCCAAAGGTGAATTTGTGAAAGCACTTGAAGTGAAAACAGATGAGATTGTTTATCTGATCAAGCTTGACCGCAAGCTCGATGAGCATATCAGCGACTATATGGACTCGGATGGAGATGCAGACGTAAGCGCTGATGGTGATGATACTATTTCATTTGATTCTGATACCAATTCGGTTGATGTTGAGATTGAAGATACTTCAGACGACGAAGAAGATTAAACAGCATACCATGAAAAAACCAATGGACAAACGCGTAAAGCGGGACAACACTCCCTGGGGTGATGACAACTTTGAAGACCGAAAGAAAAAAAGTCTGAAAAATCCACTGCCTGCCAAACGCATACGCCCTCAGGATTTGCAATTCGACGACGAGATTTAAAACTTCAGATTGCTGATCGAATCACATACAGGTCATTCTTTAAGAGAGGGTGACCTTTTTTTAATCCCTTAAGTTATGAAAAGCGTTTTTCACATTGCGTTTGCCACCGCTGATATTTCACAGGCCATCTTATTTTATGAAGAGATTTTGGGGTGTAGCCGTGGCCGCGAATCGAGCGCCTGGGTGGATTTCGATTTTTTTGGACATCAGATGAGTATCCACCGGGTAGCGTCGAAAGTGCGCAAACCAAGAAACTATTACAATCCAAACAGCCATATTCCGGCCAATCATTTTGGCGTGATTCTCTCCTGGAAAGCCTGGCATCTCATGGAAGAAAAACTGAAATCTGCCCGAATTAATTTTCTCGTGGAGCCACATCTGGCATTTCCGGGGGAGGTGGGAGAGCAAAAATCAATGTTCGTGATGGACCCTGATGGAAACGCAATCGAATTTAAAACATTTCAGGACCAGTCGAAAATCTTTGCAACGTCATAACACGTATTTTCGCTAATCGTCAAAATCCACTTCGAGATCAAACATCTCGCGCATTTTCCCCAGCTGTGGATTGATTTTCAGCATCTCCTGGTATTTCGCATCAGCAGTGTAGGGCTGTGAGTTGTTGTCATCATCACCTTCTTCCACAATTCCCTCCAGTTGAATCTGCCAATTGTTTAGTTTTTCCCGAAGGAACATTAACAAATTACTCTTGTCAGTTTCCAAATCTCCTTTCTGGATGTCATTGTCCAAAAGGAGTTCGATTTTAAACTTTTCCCGCAGGATTGGTTTGTGCCGGGTCAGCGTGGCATAATAACTTTGCCGGTCGTCATTTTTAACCCCGGTGGCATATTGATCCCAATATTTCCACAATTCGGCGAGATTAAAAGGGGTGGCAGGTCGTCCATCGTACATATCGATATCGTTGGGATCCACCTTATGATTGGCCGCCACGAGCTCCACATCTTCTATGATTTCCTTACTCAGCGAGTTAATGGAAGTCATTCCTTTGGTTTTGCCCATTGATAAACGACTGCTGAAAGGCGTGCCGGCAGGTTTTGCAGGGCTCACTTCTTCGGCAGGCTTCTCCGGATCCGTTGTTTTTGTTGGGATACTTTCCGTTTCAGAGAGATCAGGTTTAGATTCCAAATCGTCCTCAGAATTTACCCTAATTTCTTCGACCCCGGGTGTAAGAATTTCGGGAGAATCGGACTTTTCAATGACCTCAGGACCCACTTCCATGGATTGCTGAGTCTCTGTATTTTGAACTGATGGAACCGGCGTTGGTTCCGCCACCTGGTTTTGAGGTGGTTTCTGAGCAGGAGGATTCGGTGTTATTGACGGTTTTGGTTTTTCAGCAATTTGTACGGGCAGATTAAAACCATCTACGCCATCATCGTTTTTTTTTTCTCCGCTCAGCGCGCATAGCTTCATGAGGTTGATTTCCACGAGCAGACGCGTATTCCGGCTCGATTTGTAATTGACGTCTGTATCGCTCAGAATACTCAGCGCATTTAGCAAAAACCGTGTGTCACAGGCTTTGGATTGCTGGAGGTATTTGTCGCGAATATTATCACCTACCTCAAGCAATGCTGTGGTTTCCGGGGCCACACAAAACAGCAGATTGCGCATATGCGAAGCGAGTCCGTTTACAAAGTTGTGTCCGTCAAATCCATTATTCAGGATGTGGTTGAAAGTAAGCAGCACCTCGGTTCTGTTTCCCTGCAAAAAAGCATCAGTCAGTGAAAAGTAATAGTCGTAATCCAGAATGTTCAGGTGATCTATCACATTTTGATACGTCACGCTGTTACCGGAAAAACTCACCATCTGGTCAAAAATCGAAAGCGCATCCCGCAAGGCTCCATCTGCTTTTTCAGCGATGATGTGCAAGGCATCGCTTTCTACAGATATATTTTCTTTCTGCGCGATTTCACGCAAGTGTGACACCATTTCAGGAATTTGAATTCTGTTGAAGTCAAATATCTGGCACCGCGAAATAATGGTGGGTAATACCTTGTGTTTTTCCGTGGTAGCCAGAATGAAGATGGCGTATGGTGGGGGTTCCTCCAGTGTTTTCAGAAATGCGTTGAAGGCATTTGTGGAAAGCATGTGCACCTCATCAATGATGTAGATTTTGTATTTCCCGATTTGTGGTGGGATACGCACCTGATCGATCAGGCTGCGGATGTCGTCCACACTGTTGTTAGAAGCCGCATCCAGTTCAAAAATATTGAAGCCGAAATCGTTTTCCGTATCCTTATCAGGTTGTGAATGTTGATTTACCGTTCGAGCCAGAATCCGGGCACAGGTAGTTTTACCAACCCCCCGTGGTCCGCAAAAAAGGAAGGCCTGGGCCAGGTGGTTGTTTTCAATTGCCCGGAGAAGGGTTTGGGTAATTTTGTCCTGACCAACAACAGTTCCGAATGATTTGGGGCGGTACTTTCGCGCCGATACTACAAAGTCTTCCATGTTTGTAAAAAGTGCTTACAAAGATAGGTTTTTATCGGGGTCGACAGAAGTACTGATCGCGCTATTTGAGCTGTAGCCGGCGGCCTTATGGAAGACATTTTCCCGAAAGGGTAAACTGTAAGAATCATCGCATTGAGACTTGCAACAAATGGTTATTTTGCTACCTTTGCACTCCATTTTAAAAATTTACATTTTATTTTAACCAACGAAGTTATGACGAATCGTTATGAGACCGTTTTCATTCTGACTCCCGTTTTGTCTGAAGACCAGGCAAAGGAAGCGGTTACGAAATTCAAAGATCTTCTGAAAGATGGTGGTGCCACGCTGCACCACGATGAAGATTGGGGATTAAAAAAGCTGGCTTACCCCATCCAGAAAAAATCAACCGGGTTTTATTACCTGTTTGAGTTTGAGAGCGAAGGTCCTATGATCAATGATCTGGAGGTCGCTTTTCGCCGCGATGAGCGCGTGATCCGTTTTCTTACTGTGAAAATGGAAAAACATGCCATCGCTTACGCGGAAAAGAGAAGAGCAAGAAGAAAAGAAAACGCAAAAGCTTAATCCTGTAAGACAATGGCAGAAAACAACGACATCAGATATCTTACGCCTATCAGCATTGATACGCAGAAGACAAAGTATTGCAGGTTTCGAAAAAACCGCATCAAATTCATCGATTACAAGGATCCGGATTTCTTATTGAAACTGGTTAATGAGCAAGGCAAGATTTTGCCAAGACGCGTTACCGGTACTTCTATGAAGTATCAGCGCAAAGTGGCTCAGGCCATCAAACGCGCCCGTCACATTGCCCTGCTTCCTTATGTAGCTGACCTTTTAAAATAAGCAGACCCATGGAAATCATTCTAAAACAAGACGTCGAAAAACTTGGTTTTAAAGACGATATCGTAAATGTAAAGCCCGGGTATGCCCGTAACTATTTGATTCCACAAAAACTGGCTATTCTGGCGAGCGTGAGTGAAAAGAAAATCCATTCGGAAAATCTCAAACAACGCGCCCATAAAGAGTCAAAAGTGTTGGATGAAGCGAAGAAAATCGCCAAATCACTCGCAGAAACCACCTTTAAAATTGGTGCTAAAGTGGGCGAAAATGGCAAGATTTTTGGCTCTGTGAATACCATACAACTTGCAGATGCCCTTGAGGCAGCAGGTCATACGGTAGATCGCAAACGCATCCACATCAAAAACGAGCCAATCAAAGAAATTGGCGTTTATCAGGCGGATGTAACGCTTCACAAAGAATTGATACAAACTATAAATTTTGAGGTTGTAGGCGAATAATAACCGCAAACATTTGATAAAAATTGAGCCCGGACGCTGTTCCGGGCTTTTTTATGAGTCCATTTTTATGATTATTATTACCTTCATCGCGCCACTTTTTATAAACTGGAATTTTATGAGCAAACCAATCATTTACGGACTATTTACAGCTGTCGGTCTGATCGCATTTTTTTTATTGATGAAGCTTGTGGGTCAGGAAGCCAATGTATGGCTTAGACTTCTTAACGGGCTGGTGCTGGGCGCGGGGATTTATCTTCTTTTCCGCAGTATTGCCCGGACCAATCACGATCAGATTGAATATTTTGATGGTTTGAAGGCAGGCGCCATTCTCAGCATCGTTTCCGTATTGGTATTTATGGGATTTCTCGGTTTATATGTCACATTTGTCGATCCTGGTTTTGTAGTCCTTCTGGAAGAATCGAAAATGTGGGGTACCAATCTGACCAAAGGGCGCGCTGCATTCGCCTTAATCGTGGAAGGTGTTGTTTCCGGATTCGTCCTTACCTTTATTGTTATGCAATTATTTAAGAAAAACCGCACCACGCCAGAGTCGATGTAATCGGTCAGGTTTTTTGTTTGTAAGTTACGAGTTGGTTTATCATTCCTGAAAATACAAAGATGTGGAATGGCCAAACTGCGTACCAGTACAAGCGTCCTCCCAAACCTTTAGGTCGAAAAGTCGCTGTCTGTAAAAGTTTAAACACCCCATCTTTTTCATTGATTCGAAATTCGAGCCAGGCTTCGCCCGGAAGTTTCATCTCAGCGTAAAGCAATACACGGCGTTCTTCTCTTGAACTTACCAGCACCCGCCAAAAATCAAGGGTATCACCGGGATGCAAATCTGTGGGACTTCTCCTTCCGCGTCGAAGCCCGACTCCTCCGAAAAGTTTGTCGAGATAACCGCGGAGTTTCCAAAGCGTGGTACCGTAATACCAACCCTGAGCTCCACCAATGCGCCAAATATTATCCAAAACCTCATTTACCGGCCTGTCGAGTTCCTTTTCTTTGCAGTCTTTGAAACAACCGTGATGTGGCACATCAATAAAGCTTTCCATATTGGACAGATTACTTCCACTGGATGAAATTGCATCTTTCCAACTGGACAGCACCACGTTCTGACTGATTTTCTGAAAGGCCAACTGCACCGCCTGTCGGTAACCGATGGGCTGAATGTCAATCACGTCTTTAACACCGTTGTCCTCTGCGATGACGTCTACCTTCATACTGTCTACCAGGTTGCGGGCCAGATTGTAGCTGGTGGATGTTACAAAATAAAGCCATAGGGAAGACAGACGGGGAGTGAGTAGTGGAACGGTGACGATGGTGCGTTTCAATCCGCGCACTTCGGCAAACTGTAATAGCATTTGTTTATAAGTCAGTACATCAGGTCCGGCTATGTCAAATGTTCTGTCATATGTCCTGGTATTGAACAAAGCACCTTTCAAATAATTGATCACATCGCGAATTGCGAGCGGTTGACATTTACTGTTCAACCATTTGGGCGCGATCATGATCGGAAGTTTTTCAACCAGATCCCTGATGATTTCAAAACTGGCGGACCCACTTCCCACAATAATTCCTGCCCGAAACACCGTTAGTGCAGCATGTGATTTTCCAAGAATATTTTCAACTGTTTGCCTTGATTTCAATGTTCGGATAGCTCCTGATTGTTTGCGATCCCACTGAGGTAAATAACCTGTTTGACCGTCGTATTTCGTATATATTCTATGAAATTTTGGGCAGATTCTGATTCCATATCACTGAAATTTCCGGTTCGGTCGTTCATGGAGTGAATCAGGTAGTAAGCGGCATCGAGGTTTACCGGAAGGTTTGTGAGGCTTCCTTTGCGAAGAAAATCACCTTCCACAACCATCAGCCCTTCTTCGGTATTGGTTTCTATTGGGAACCTGGATTTATCGCGTACACAGCAGATTACCGTATGGCCTTCAGCGAGAAGGGCGGGCAGTAGGCGCATACCGATATAGCCATTGGCTCCGGTCAATAATATTCTCATGAGCAAGTAACGGTTATCAAAACCGGAATGTTTCGAACGCGCGGATTAATGCTGCTTATGGGATTCACATTTCGGTATATTTGACCACCCAAAATGGTTTCAATGCGTTTTAGTCATATTGTGTTGGTTTTTTTGGCAATTCTTGCTGGAAGCCATCTTTCCGGTCAGGATCTGATAGTTACTGTTAAAAGTGACACCATTCACTGTAAAATTCAGGACACGGACGACCGTTTTGTTTACTACATCACATCCCAAACCAAAAGGCACGAATATGAACTCATTTCAAGAAGAGAAGTCAGGGAACTAATTTATGGTGCAGAATCGACCGATCCCCGTGTCGAAAAACACAAAGGTCCCAACCCCGACGCGTACGAAAAGGTCCAGACTTGGGGTGGGTTTGGACTTTCCCGTTTAATTTCCATCAACAACGACATTCCGGAA
>JBGTLS010000508.1:0-9937 GCA_041744015.1 Cryomorpha sp.
AAAAAGGGCGGCTTCGCCGCCCTTTTTCCTCCCCCTACCTACTAAAAACGCCCGTGTCATCCCGAACGAAGTGAGGGACCCCGATAGGGCTTCACGAATACCTATTAACTTAGCGACGCAGGAGCGATCTCAGGAGCTCCGCTGAACTAAGCGACGAAGGAGCGTTCTCACGGGCACCGCTGAACTAAGCGACTCAGGAGCCTCACGACCGGCCTGTGCGCATGCCTGCGTGAAGGGAGTAACAAGGCGGACACTCGCCCGTAATGCGGACAAGAACCCGTAAAGCGGACACGCGCCCCTAAAAGCAAATTATCTATGAGTAATCCTTTCATCCATATACAAATCTTAATCATCAAGCTTATTTCTATTGGTCCTGCGCTTTGATTCAACTTTTAAAACGATGAATATTCTTTTTTGAAGAAGACCTATTTACTACATGTCATCATTTACAATAAGTAATGCAACGCCATTATTCATTTCCCGACCTGACACACTTGAATTAATCTGAGATCCAATCTCGACCCCCATTTCCTTTTGCGTACTTTTGTCGTCGCTTAAAAGTGAGAAGTCATGCAGTTTGAACTCACCAAAGAATATCTGGACGTACTGCGCGATGCCATCGACGATGGCCGCGATAGTTTTCTGAGAACGGAGCTCGCCGCCCTTCACCCGGCTGATATTGCCGAAATTTTCGACAAACTCCGCGTCAACGAAGCCAATTACATTTTCAAATTACTTGAAAATGAAAAAGCGGCCGACGTGATGCTGGAACTCCACGAGGAAGACCGGGAAAAACTCCTCTCCACCCTCACCTCACGTGAGATCGCCGAACAGGTGATCGACAACATCGACTCCGATGATGCAGCCGACGTCCTTTCCGAACTTTCCGATGAAAAACAGGCCGAAGTCATCGCGCTCCTGTCGAGCGAGGAGCAGAAAAATGACATCAACGACCTGCTCCGCTACGATGAAGATTCGGCCGGAGGTATCATGGCCAAGGAACTTGTCAAAGTGCAGGCTACCTGGACCATCGCCCGCGGTATCCGCGAAATGCGGAAACAGGCAGAGGGCATCGATCAGGTTTATACGGTGTATGTCGTTGACGAACAGGGCCGGCTGCTCGGCACGCTTCCATTAAAAAAATTGTTGTTTTCGTCTTCTTCTATCAAAACGCCCATTTCTGAGATTTACGTCAGCCATCCGCTCAATTATGTGTATCCCGATACGTCGGGCGAGGATTGCGCGAACATCATGGAAAAATACGACCTCGTGGTCTTACCGGTAGTCGATGAGGATATGCACCTGCTGGGTCGCATCACCATCGACGATGTGGTGGATCTGATCAAGGAGGAGGCTGAACGCGATTACCAACTCGCCTCGGGTATTTCCGAATCGGTAGAGGCCGACGATACCGTATGGCGCCTCACCCGGGCGCGGTTGCCCTGGTTGCTGATCGGTATGTTTGGTGGTGTATTGGTGGCGCAGGTGATCGGTATTTTTGAAGCCCAACTCGCTCAGGTGGCGGCTCTGATGCTGTTCGTACCGCTTATCGCTGCGATGGGTGGCAATGTCGGTGTGCAATCGTCGGCCATCGTGGTGCAGGGTCTGGCCAACAAGAGTTTTACCGACGGTTCCATTTTTTTCAAACTCCTCAAGGAACTCGCAGTGGGCACGCTCAACGGATTTATATGCGCAGTGGTTATCCTGATTTATGGCATCATTTTTCTCGATTCCATGGCTTTGAGTTACACCGTGAGCACCGCCCTTTTCGCCGTGGTCATCATCGCTGCGATGTTTGGTACCATCGTCCCGCTACTCCTCGACAAGCTCAAAATCGACCCAGCCCTCGCCACAGGCCCTTTCATTACCACAGTGAATGACATCATCGGTCTGAGCGTTTACTTCCTTTTCGCCAAACTCTTTTTCCATATCTGATGCGCGTCCTTTTTTTAGACAGCGTGCACCCCATTCTCGAAAAACGGTTGTTGGCGCATGGTTTCACCTGTGAGCAGGATTACGGTTCGCCTTACGGCAAAATAAAAGAGCGCATCGGTGATTATACCGGCGTGGTGATCCGTGGGCGTATGCCCTTCGATGCGGAGATGATCGCTTCCGCAAAAAACCTCAAGTTTATCGCACGCTCCGGCGCAGGTTTGGAAAATATCGATGTGGCTGCCGCCAAAAAAGCCGGTATCGCGGTGCTCCATTCGCCGGAAGGCAACCGCGACGCCGTGGGCGAACACGCCATCGGCATGCTGCTCATGCTTTTCAATCAACTCAAAAAGGCCGATACCGAAGTGCGTGCCGGAATTTGGGATCGCGAAGGAAACCGTGGGCTCGAACTCGCCGGCAAAACAGTGGGCATCATCGGCTATGGCTTTATGGGTGCCGCTTTCGCGAAAAAGATCTCCGGCTTCGATTGCGATATTCTGGCTTACGATAGATACAAATCGGGCTTTGGAACGGAGCTGGTCCACGAAGTTAGTTTGGAGACCTTGCAGGAAAAAGCCGACATTATTTCCATCCATTTGCCCTTGAGCGCGGAGACGGATTATTATGTGGACGAAGCTTTCATCGAAAATTGCAAAAAACCATTTTACCTCATCAATACCGCCCGGGGTCGACATGTAAAGATCGCTGCCTTATTGGAAGGTCTGGATTCCGGAAAAGTTTTGGGTGCCTGTCTGGACGTGCTGGAATTCGAACTCAAATCATTCGAAAAGCTGGAAGTCCTTCCGGAAACTTTTCAGGCACTTGCGCAAAATACCAGGGTGGTACTCAGTCCCCATGTAGCCGGCTGGACGGTGGAATCGTATGTGAAGTTGGCGGATTATCTGGCGGATAAGATTTTACAATTAAAAATGTCAGGAAACTTCTGAGTAGACTTAAATGTGGGAAGAAAGAAATCAATTCCATTCACTAGGTTTTCTTAATATGTAACCATCGCGCTTCTTGACTTCGTACGGAAATTGACTATCTACTAATTTCTTTCTTCCAATTATCATGGATCCTTTTGCTTCTAAAGCCACTGAGTTATTATATCGTTTTGAGGGAAAAGCGACAAAAACCCTTTTATCTTTAAAGTTTTCGTGTACAGCCCGGATGGGAGGCACCAAATCACTGTCACCTGATACGAGCATTGCCATATCATATTTGTCTTGATAAGCATCGATTATCATTTGAGTAGCAATATTTACATCCGTCATTTTTTCATTGTATTTAGGCCAAATGTTACCACAGCGCCTGCATTCAATCTTATCACTTTGATATTGACCATAAAAAATTTTTATCCCAACTGTTTCTAATGCTTCAATATAAGCGATTTGTCTACGCTGCTTATCTGGGTTATTGCTCACCCGGCTAGTGAAATATTTCACTTCCACACATTCCTGATTTGCTTTAAGAAGTGATAAAACCAATAATTTTAAGTTAAGCCATTTGCAATTGGCAAAACCGGCTTCAAGCATTCCGAAATAGATATTGAAACCATCAACATATACTATTACACGCTCCTTTTTACTAATAGATTTGGCAGATTCCATATTTGAGAGTATATTTGCACTGTAACATCGCCGGAGATAGCATCTCCGGCCCGACGCTCCGAAAGGAGCGTTTCTTTTTTGCTATGTTTTTGGCATCAATGGCAACGATCCGGAGACAATGTAGATTCATAGATATTGCTAAAATTATTTCGCAGCCCGGATTTCTGGTTCATTGCATTAGCGCAAACTATTTGCATGCTTCCAAATCTTCCCGCACAAGCACAGGCTATTGGTCCAGAATTTCCTCCTCCGTACTGCCGTTGAAAAGAAATTCGATAATGGTTTTTGCTGTTATTCTCAAACCCCGAATGGTCGGTTGACCATTACAAAGCGCGTCATCCACCGTAATACGATCAAATATGTACTCCATTGAATGTGTTTTAATTTTTAGATGCATTGGCGGGCTTCATATGGCCCTTCATTGATAAAAGTAAAAAATTCAGCTGATATCAAAAATGAGTGGATTGCGAATCAGTCACAGAACATGCGGCAAGGATTCAAAGCCGCCGGGTACTATTTCTTAATGATTCTTAATGCCTTAATGTTCCAACAAAAATCTTAATATTAAGGGGTTAAGCTACATGAAGGGGCTCTTCCCGGGATTCTCCTGGAAATGCGCAATCTTATACTGAAACATTTCCGCCATTTTCCCCGCCCGCCATTTGGCTTCGATGGCTTTTTCCCCGTCGAAATTTTCGTCTATGGTCATATGAAACAGGTCCAGCCACCGGTCGAAATGTTCTTTTTCGATCGGCAGGCGGGCATGGGGTGGAAATGGGCTACCGAAGTACGTATGCTCATGGAGCAGTATCGTTTGCCAAAAGGCATACATCCTGGCGAGATGCTCCGGCCAACGCTCGCCGATTTTCTCAATGAAAATAGGGCCGAGAATTTCGTCTTCGCGGACCTTGTCATAAAATGAATCCACGAGATTGCGGATATCGTCTATTGTGGTGATGTCTTTCATTTCAGTTGGATCATTTTTTAAGCCCGGAAAAATGGCGATGCCCACTTCTCAGAGAAATCACCTGGTCGTGTTAACAACACTGCAACCTGATGAACCGTATTCTGATTGTAAATTTAACCCTATTCACATCTTTATTTCAGAAATTTTCAGAAATATGGCCCTAAACCATTCCTGCAATACAATGTTCTAGTCAGGAAATCCGACCTTTACACCCGTTGTAAGCTGCCCTGTTTGTGTAGTGGAATTTTTATTAGCCTATTCCAAAATCTTTAAATCCAAATCATGAAAATATTTTCTATCCCCACCCAATCGTTTCTCTCTTCCGTGAAATCCGGACTCGTAATGGTTGTGTTAACTGGTTTCACTTTTACCAATTGCACCGCTCAGAATAAAATGCCCGATCCCAATGCGGAATACGACAAAGAAACCACCGTCCAAACCGCCATCGGCCCAATCACACTCCCTTCGCCATATGCCGAAGAATCAAAAGTAAAAGAGAGCAAAGTCGTGGGCTGGGAAGAAGCTCAGACGCCGAAAGCTCCTCCCGGTTTTACTGTGGTACGTTATGCTGAGGAACTCGAACATCCACGGTGGGCTTATGTAGGTCCCAACAAGGATGTATTTGTGACCTTGTCGGATACCCGCAACAGTGCCAATCAAATCACCCTGTTTCGGGACACCAATGGAGATGGGAAACCCGACAAACAGGTGGTTTTCGCCAAAAACCTAAACCAACCTTTGGGAATGCTCATACTTGACGGATATTTTTACGTAGCCAACACCGATGCGGTGATCCGATGGGCTTATGCCGAAGGTCAGGAAAAGCTGGAAGGTGACGGAGAGAAAATTCTCGATTTGCCGAAAGGCGGATATAACAACCACTGGACGCGAAACCTTCTGGCAAATGAAGACGGATCGAAAATATATGTATCCGTGGGATCGGCAAGTAATGTAGGTGAGCACGGAATCGAAGAGGAACACAGGCGAGCGTGCATTCTGGAAATCAACCCGGATGGAAGTGGTGAAAAGATCTATGCATCGGGTTTGCGAAATCCCGTGGGGATGGACTGGAATCCGGCCAACAGCGAACTTTGGACTGCTGTGAATGAGCGGGACAAACTGGGAGACCACCTTGTACCCGATTACATGACCAGCGTAAAACAGGGCGCATTTTATGGATGGCCTTTTTCGTATTTCGGACAGGTTAAAGATCCCCGATGGAGCGAAAATCCCAACGAAGATGCCGTTGCTGCGTCCCTGGTGCCGGATGTACCTCTGGGAAATCACACAGCTTCGTTGGGACTGGCATTTTACACCGCAGACGCATTTCCTGACAGGTACAAAAATGGAGCTTTCATAGGCCAGCACGGCTCATGGAACAAATCTGAGTTTTCCGGATACAAGGTGGTTTTTGTGCCTTTCACAAATGGAAAACCCGGTCAACCCGAAGATTTTCTCACCGGATTTATTGCCGATGAAGACAACAGCAAGGTTTACGGCCGACCTGTGGGCGTGACACAAATGCCCGATGGGTCGCTCCTTGTGATCGACGATGACAGCGGGATCATTTGGCAGGTTTCGGCCGAATAATTTCGCCCTGTGAAATTTCTCCTTACATTCTTATTCGCCCTGGCATTTGCCACAATTTTCGCACAGGCACCCGAAACCCGTGACACGGTGTACCACATTCCCGTTGTCGTGGTGAAGGGCACGCCGATCCGCGACACATTGAAGAATATTCCGGCCGCCGTGAATATTCTGGACAAAATCCAGCTTTCGCAAAATGACCAGACCATTATCACCCCCATCATCAATCAGATACCCGGGGTCTACATGCAACAGGGAGCGCTAAACACCAACCGAATTACCATTCGGGGAATTGGTTCGCGATCTCAATACAGCACCGATCGGGTAAAAGCCTATCTGGATGGAATTCCGATTTCTTTTGCAGAAGGCTCTACAGTGATTGAAGACATTGACATCAACGTGCTTGAATCAGTGGAAGTGATCAAAGGGCCTGTCTCGAGCATCTACGGTGCTGGATTGGGAGGCGTGATCAATCTTTACACGATCGACCCGGACGAAAACCGTATCACGCTCGGAAGCACTTACGGGAGTTTCGGATTGTCGAAAACCGCGATCAATGGCAATTTCAAACTCGAAAACACATCTTTCCTGATTGGATACAACCACCTGCAAAGCGATGGATTTCGTGAAAACAGCAATTACGACAGGCAGTCGCTCACATTCAAGGCCAATCACCGGTTCAATGAAAAAAATGAAATCAGCTTTCTGACAAATCTCACCCGGTTGAAAGCCTTTATCCCGAGTTCGATCAATGAAACCAATCTCCGCGAAAATCCGGAAATAGCCGATGGCAACTGGGGCCGGGCTCAGGGATTTGAGTCGTACGACCGGATGGTGACCGGCCTGTCGTTTACCCACCGGTTTACCCCCCGCCTGCGCAATACCACCAGCGTTTTCACACAGATATGGGACGCATATGAACCGCGGCCATTCGACATCCTCGATGAGGAAACCTGGAATGTAGGTGCGCGAACCATTTTCAATTATGACTTTGCCATTTTTGGCCGTCCTGCTGAACTGGCTTTCGGTTCAGAATACATCCGGGAATATTACGAAGGTGCCACCATCGAAAATTTGTATCAGGACTTTCCCGGGCAGGGCAGCGTGGCCGGTGCCAAAATCACCCAACAGGAGCAGGTGCGGGAAAACATCAACGTATTTGCTCAGCAACGACTGCGGCTGACGGAGAAACTGGCAATGGAAGCCGGTGTGAATTTCAATAGTACCTCGTATGATCTCTCAACCATCCTGGCACCGGGAGATGTGGATCAATCGGGAAATTACAGATTTGACCCCATCCTCTCTCCGCGGTTGGCTCTGACTTACAGGTTGAGCCCTGAAAAATCGCTGTACGCCACAGCGAGTCACGGATTTTCGGTTCCGGGAGTCGCAGAAACATTGACTCCGGATGGTCTGATCAATACAGATCTGAAACCCGAAACGGGCGTCAATTACGAATTGGGCCTCAAAGCAGATTGGCTGGACCGAAAGCTCTACACCGAACTGGCGGTTTATACCATTCAAGTGTCAAATCTACTTGTGGCACAGCGCGTGGGTGATGATCAGTACGTGGGTATCAATGCTGGTCGCACAGCGCACAATGGTGTGGAATTGTTGTTGCGATACAACGCGGTTTTGGGAGATGGATGGATTCTGAGACCGTATGCTTCCGCGGCATTGCAATATTATACTTTTCAGGAATTTGTAGACGACGATCAGGACTTTTCAGGAAATGACCTCACGGGCGTGCCGGACAAAACCCTCAACCTGGGTCTGGAAGTATTTTCTCCCGGAGGTTTTAGGGTCAGTGTGAACCATTTGTATGTTGGCCTGATTCCGCTGGATGATGCCAATACGGCTTATGCGGATGCCTATCATCTGCTAAATATGAAAGTTGCGTATAAATTAAAAATTTCGCGAAGCCTCGACATTCAGTTTCACGTAGGAGTAAACAATATTCTGGACGCCAATTACGCCGCGAGCGTATTGCCAAATGCCATCGGTTTTGGCGGGAACGCCCCCAGGTATTTTTATCCGGGCAATCCCAGGAACTTTTATGGAGGGATGACGGTGGGATTTGGGTTTTGAAAACGAACCTGGTTTTTCGAGTGACTTTAAAAAGAAAAACCGAATCCGACTGTAATCGCATGGAGATCTATTAAATCAAAGCTACTGTAACGGAAAGAACCTGTCCCTCTAATCTCGGTCACTTCTGCCGAATAAACTTCATAACCCAGGTAAATGATGGCCGCACCCTTTTGTTTGGTGTTATATCGTATACCAATTTCCGCATGACCAGCAGGTCCTATAACCTCATATGACTTTCGTGAACCAACTGAAACTCCACCTCCAAGAGCACAAAAAAATGCCTTTTCCTTCACGCGATTACCTATTCGAATATCTGCATTTAACGGAAGAGACCGGAGATTCCTGTTTATCCGAATGCCGGGACCAACACCAAGAAAAAGCCAGTCATTGAAACCAGCGCCGAAAAGAAGGTTTATACGCAGTGCGTGAACATCGGCGCCATTTACTGAGACTGAACTTCCAATTTCCACAAATCCCTGCAAATACACATTCCCATCTTCAAATTCCTGAAGATCATCGTCCTGAGCCATCACCAAATGAACCATGAAAACAGCGATGGCAATGAATACGAATCTCACTTTTCTTTTTTTGACTTGTAAATATAATCCGACGTCGAATAAATCCCAAGAAGAAACCTTTTCACCCCTCCAATTGCTAAATGCCTATTGCATATTGCATATTGAGAACATTGCCAACGGAGCGAGGCCGTACTGCGCTCAAAAAGAAAAACCGAGCCCCAGAACAATGGCCCGGATATCGACTATGTCAAACCGCCCGTAATTATTTCGACCAGACACGCTGTATTCAACCACTTCTGCCGTATAAATTTCGTATCCCAAATATATTGTGGTTCCCCCTATTTGCCTTTTGTTCAACCGCACCCCAATTTCCGCATGACCGGCAGGTCCGATAACGGCCATTGACCTTCTTGATCCAACTGAAATTCCTCCACCAACAGCACCATAAAATGCACTTTCCCGGATGCGGTTTCCAATCCGGAAATCGGCAAATAGTGGAATAGAACGAACTTGTCTGCTAATCCGAAGACCCGGACCTATACCGACAAAAAGCCAATCATTGAATCCCGCGCCACCCAGAAGGTTCATCCGAAGTGCGTACGGACCGCCCTGATCGATTGATGCGGCTAACCCCATGTCAGCATATCCCTGTAAATACGCGGTGCCTTCCTTAGAATCCCCGGTAACTTCATTCTGAGCCATCACCAAATGACCCATGAAAACAGCGATGGCTACGAATAAATATCTCACTTTCCTTTTTTGACTTGTAAATGTAATCCGACTTGAAATAAAACCTAAAAGAAACCTTTTCACCCTCCAAAATTGCTTATTATAGGATTCACCATTGCTTATTATGGGCGTGTGTCCGCTTTACGGGTGCTTGTCCGCTTCCAGCGGTGCCCGTGAGCTCTTTCGTTAAATTAATTAATATTCGTGATGCCCTATCAGGGTTCCTCGCTTCGCTACCAATGAAAGTGTTTTTTCCTGAAATTCGTGGGCGCTGCCATAAGAAGAACGGGATTACTCATGCGCGTTTCGGTTTTTAATGGTATTCGTGAAGCCCTGACGGGATCCCTCGCTTCGCGTCGGGATGACAGGCCAGTTGACGATGCTCACGTCTCGTCCTCGTTGGCCGAGTATTGGCCGTGACCGAGGTTCTTCGGCTCGAAGGTAGCGGCGACACCCTTGGTGGTGGCGCGGACGCATCCGGGCACGCCGGCGCCCGAGTGCTGACC
>JBGTLS010000509.1:0-2748 GCA_041744015.1 Cryomorpha sp.
TTCAGTGAGTAAAGATATTTTTGACATACACATCGGCAAACAACTGAGGGATGCAAAGGCTCCGGTACCTTCCGGGGCCTGGTCGGCTATTCAATCCAAAATAGCACCAGCAACCACTGGCAATTTTAATTTTGGTTTTGGACTGGCTGCTGTGGTGGGTACTGCTATGCTGATCGGGTTGGGATCATACAGTACTGTTCGGGGACCTGGAAATTCGGGTTTAATCGGTACAATATCAGAGCGTGAA
This sequence comes from Cryomorpha sp., assembly GCA_041744015.1. Taxonomy (GTDB): domain Bacteria; phylum Bacteroidota; class Bacteroidia; order Flavobacteriales_D; family Cryomorphaceae; genus JBBQZU01. The sequence goes on from JBGTLS010000509.1 coordinate 248, forward strand.
GTCGTTCAGACCGAAGTGTTGGTTGAATCAAATACAATCCCTTCTGAAGAATCGAAAACGACTGAAGTTCCCGTCTTAGAATCGACCCGGCCGTACGAATCAGTGGCTTCATTTGAATCACCTGCCAATATGCCTGTCGCGTATTCCGAAAATATGTCTACGCCTTCAGATCAGGGTATGACACATGCAGAACCTGTGCCTACCAGGTCAACGATTCTTCCGCAAAATAATTCAGGTACGCAGGCCGCAGGCCCGGTTGGGCAGTCTCCCGATCCGGTAAAAGCCACGGGGAAACCGGTGCCATTAGAAAGTGCTTCGGCTAAACCCTCTGCAAAAATCACGGCTTCTGCCAAGAAAGGCTACGCTCCATTGGAGGTAATTTTTGAGAATACCGGAAAAGCCGATTCTCATTTATGGGATTTCGGAACCCTCGGAAAAGTGGAAGGCAACACAGTGACGAAAACCTTTGAAAAGCCGGGAATATATGAGGTAGCACTCACTGCTTTTAACGCAGCTGGCGATACGGAGTCAAAATTCGTTACCATCGAAGTGAAAGAAGGGTCGAGCCTGTTTATGCCATCAGCGGTATATCCCGCCGGCATCAACAAAACCTACAAGGTGGAAGGAGTCAATCTCAAGTCATTTCACCTGACGGTTGTAAACAGCACGGGTAAAGTGATTTTTGAGACCAGAAATATCAATGATGCCTGGGACGTGGATGTATCTGCTTATGGAAATCAGTCAGAAATCTATATTGCAATGGTGAGAGCCGAAGGAGAAGACGGTGTGGTATACAATCAGTCTAAAACCCTTACCATCATTCAGTAATCTGAGCAGCCCAGTCGAACCAGAGATTCACGAAAAGGTCGTAGTCGTCCGATCCGGCTTCCACGCCCTGCACCTTTAGAAATGCATCGTTCATGGTGTTTGTGATTTCAGGAAAGTATCCTTTATACCGATAGTGATTCTTCCAGATGGCCTCCCGGTCTTTCTGTAATATTTCAGGTATTTGTCCGGCAAGGGCCAGAGCCGTTTCTCTGGGATAACTTTTGTTTACCTCCGAAGCCAGGTGCCGCCACAACACGTATTCAGCAGCGTATGCGGCCATCGGGTCCCCACTGTGTAAACAGGCCAGATAGGCCGCGAAATTTGCTTCAGCCTCGCCCGTAACGCCATACCCATGCGCCAACTCGTGTGCGATCGTAAAGACTTTTTGCAATGGCCCCAGGGCATTGTCTACATTGGCCTCTCCTGTGAAAGGATTGTAAATTCCGGAAATGCTGAGTCGCCGCAAGGTGCCGTCGGGCCTGATATGCCTTACCCGAATCCGGGCACCGGAAGGGTAACCCAGGTCTCTTAATTCATTTTCCATCCAGCGGAGAATAGTTGTATCAGCAGGAAATTCATCATAGTCCTCAATCGTCCCGAATTGCTCAATGCCAGGTATTCCTGCGCGTCGCTCCATCGCCCGTTCCATACAGTCGAGATACGCTTGCGCGAGTTGGGTCCTGTCGTTTGCCTGAATGAGCTGCATGCGATCACCGAGACCTCTGTCCAAATAGTTGTAACCCCATAATATCAGAAACAGGAAAACTATCCCGCCAATCAGGTTGAGTAAGCGACGCCCGAATACCACCCAGGACTTCGATTTTTTCCAGGGTGAAGGCCGGCGCCAAATAAACCAGCCCAACAAAAAGAGAATGAGTATTGCATAACCGGGTATGGGTAACCAGTCGGAAAACCCGTCCTGGAAACTGCGAATATGCCTGAACAATCCATAGAAGTAGAATTGTTCAAACCAACTGGGAAACAAGGAAAAAAGAAATCGAATGATGAGTGCGATCACCATCAGCCCCAACCCCGCGAACCGGATTATGGGGGATTTCATTTATTCCGGATTCCCCGCATTAGTCTTTCAACGTTTTCGTTGTGGGCAATTCCCTCAACCCCATTTCATACAGGGTGAAGGCCCAGATATCAGCCTGCTCGTCGAGGATCTTGCTGATCGGTTTTCCGGCTCCGTGACCCGCATCGACTTCCACGCGGATCAATACAGGATTGTCGCCGCTGTGCGCTTCCTGCAAACGCGCTGCATATTTGAACGAATGTGCAGGTACCACCCGGTCGTCGTGATCGCCCGTCGTCACCATCGTCGATGGATATTTTGTGCCATCAGCCAGGTTGTGCAGAGGAGAGTAGGCGACGAGATATTTGAATTCAACAATGGAACTGTCTGCCGACCCGTATTCCGGAACCCATCCTTTGCCGACCGTGAATTTTTGGTATCGCAGCATGTCCATTACACCCACAGCCGGGAGAGCGACTGCAAATAAGTCTGGCCTTTGGGTCATAGCCGCGCCAACAAGCAGACCACCATTGGACCCGCCTTTTATGGCGAGTTTTTCGGGACTGGTGTATCGTTTGTCGATGAGGTATTGCGCTGCTGCGATAAAATCGTCAAACACGTTTTGTTTCTTTTCCTTCATCCCCATTTGATGCCA
>JBGTLS010000510.1:0-7253 GCA_041744015.1 Cryomorpha sp.
CGCTGAATGGTTTTTTCCACTGCATTCATGTCTATCCGACCAGACATGTAAAGGTATTTGTTGAGTAGATCGCCGTGGCGGTTTTCTTCGGCGGTCCAGGCTCTCCCCCATTTCACCCAGGCGTAATCGCTGGCCACATTGCGTGTGCGGTTGATACCCTCAAGCATGTTAAACCAGGATTGATAGCTGGGCAGGGCTTCTTCTGTGATCATATTTCCCACGAGAGAAATAATCACCGTATTGGGTATATTCTTAGCGCGTTTCTGAAGTTCGGATACTTCCTCCTTGTAGGATTCCGATCTGAAATCTGGCAAATAATCGGAAGGTTGCCAGCAGGTTTCAGGAATGAGCATTTTGGTCTGCACGATATTCTCCACAAAATCGCAGAGGTGATCGAGCACTTCAAGTTTTTTATTTTCGATGGTTGATGGTTGCATTAAAACATTTTACACATCTCAGCGCAGCGATCTCACCGGTTTGTAATAAAAACCAACTGGTTTCTGATTACATAATGGAGTGAGAATCGTGTGTTGGTAAATGTACGATATCTTATTTTTGCGCGAAAGCGCATATTTAATATGTGCTATTTCACAGTGAATGGCAAATTTGTAATGAAAATTTAATTCCCTCCCTATTTAATTGTAAGGCAATATCCGAAAATGAATTGCAATGTAGGCGTTTTCATTACCTTCCCACCGACCAACCCGCCTTTCGTCCTCCTTTTTTTACCTGCACTCAAACTGTTCCGGTGAAACGCAAAATTTTCAGCCTTTTTCACCACGCGGCCATGCGTGTTTTTGTAAAAAAAACCCCGCAATTGCGGGGTTTAATAAATTTGCATCAAATGCATTAATCGCAGTCCACCTCACGAAGCACATCAAGATGTACCCCATAAAAGTTATTGACTGGAACTGAAATCACATAATCGCTTCCAACCTGAACATATGTTTTGTGTGCAAAACCGCCAGGAGCTGGATTGCCGGAAGGAGCACTTGCATAATCCTGCACTTTAATGGGCTCAGCATCGTCTTCCAACAGGTGATCAGCAGCAAGACTAATTGTTATGTTCACCATTCCATCTACCGGAGCGCTGAATGTAGCAGTACCAGCTAAATTGGTTTGACCCGAGTAAATGTTTACTGTTTTCTCTACGCCATGGTAAGAGGTATATGTTGCCCAATTGCCTGGATCCTGATATCGACGTGTACCGGGAGCATTGCCGTCTGCCGTCCACGCCGTTTCATCCGTGTAACATACATCACCACATTCTTCTAGGCTGTAGCATAAACTTACGTGGCTCACCGCTGGAATATTCCTTCCTTTGTTAACAGGTGCAGTAAGGTTTCCACCGCAGCTCACATTGCCTTCATAGGTGTACAAGGTGGCATTAGGCCCTCCCTTGACAAGTACAGTGAGACCAGCGAGGCAGTAAACTCCATTGGGGTCGGCGTATGACCAACTAAATTGGCGTCCGTCAGCGCTGAGTTCTACCGTAAACCCTTCCGGAAAATCTGCATCCCATTGACGTACACCGTCCACAATTACGACATTGATGTTCCCTGTCGAGTAGTCAAAAGAATAATTACCCGCCGATTCACAATTCGGGTTTGCGTTTAAAAAGTTTGTGGATCCTGTGGGAGAAGCACATCCTTCGGCTAATTTCGCACTATAATTTTCATCCTTTGCAGATGAAAGTTCGTTTTGATCTTTTTCGCATGAGAATGCGAACATTGCCAAGACCACAAGCATCATTACATGTTTCATAATTTTTGTTTTGGTTAAAGGGTTTAGATAAATGGTTGATGTTAATCGATGAATCGATATTTTTCAAAGATGTAAGAAAAAACAATTATGATTTAACTTTTTTTAAACTTTTTTTATTTTTCACTTGATGCTTTGCGAAAATAACTGCATCACCTTTATTTTCAACTACTTGAAGATAATAAAATTGTTCATCTGGAATCCTCATAAGAGAACCTTCCGATAATTAAACAAATCGTACAAAGGATGTTGAGGATTATCCATCTACATTATTTATCATAACAATAGAAAAGATAAGATAAGGATGTAGAAGCCCATTCCATTTTAGTCTGGCACCCCTGCACGCTGCCCTGGCAGTAAGGCCATAAATGTGGAGGAATGGTTAGCAATGCAAATACCCTCTCAGTTAATTAATTCCTGAACATCAAAAAATCCAAGAATTAGGTTACTTTCAGCCCGAGAGCTAAGCAATCTAAACCAACGCATCCATGGCCTTAAGCCACCTTCACTTCGCAGAAGCCCGCAAAATTTATACAACCTATTGGGAAAGCTACCTCACCGGAAATTTGGATGCATCTGTAAACCCGATCGATGATAAACTTTTATTGATCGGCACATCCGAAAGCGAAGTGAGCTTTGGGCAGACGGATAGAGTAGCCCTGTTGATGGCCCAGTTTGATGAGGTGGAAGACAAGGTCGAGCGTCGAAAAAAACAGGGTAATGAATTTCCGGTGGGCGACATGCCGGACGTCATCGGGTTCTGCGACATCTACGTGCTGATCGATACAGGCTGGAGCTATTATAGTAATTCACGGCATGCGCGCAGGAAAAATTCCATCAATGTAAAAATGGATTTCGATTTAGACAAAAACCTGGGAGATGTTTGTATCATTGGTGAGGATTCCAGCTGCCTGATGCGCAACCAGGCCAACAATGCCTTCGATGTCATGTATGAAAAAACGAAAATCGAAACTAATTATGGACATGTGCTCAAAATAGGGACCATACAAATGGAAAAGGCTCTTGAAATCTCCATAGTAGACAATGGCCCCGGTATTCCCGTCGAGATAAGGGACAAAATCCTGCAGCCGTTTTTCACGACAAAGCAAGGCTCGAAAGGAACGGGGCTTGGGTTCAGCATTAACGATGACATCGTGAAGGCGCATGGTGGGGCATTGAGAATCGATTCCAGCACAGTTGAAGGCATTGTTTTTACTATATACATCTCCGAACAATGACCCGGCGAATTAAATTATATTTAAAAATGAAGTGTTAATGATTCAATTTCACAGAGCCTGCATGCTCATTTTCATTTGTTGTATGGTTGCAATCCATACATCTGCCCAAGAAACCCAAGTCGATTCGGTCCTGGAAATGCTTACCGAAATAAGGCAGGCGGATGGATTTGACACAACTAAATTCATAGATGGTCTGGCCCGGCTTAGCTATATTGAGATGACGGACGCGCGGATTGCGGCGGTAGAAGCCGCTGCATGGGAAATGTACGAAAGAGGTGATGAAAACCTCTGCTATCTCGTCAGGACTGCCATATTTTTATCCCTCATTTATTCTGATGTCGACAAAGCTATCGCATATGGGCAAAAAAATCTCAACGAATTAGAAACTGCTTCCTGGCCTTATTCGGCCTGGTTGAGGAGCTTTATTTTAAAGTCACTTCGCTTACCTTACCGGAACTCAGGCCAAATTAATGAAGGCATCACCTATTTCTCGCAAACTCTGGTGGAAGCAAAGTCGAAAAACGACACCTTAACACTGGCCGATTGCCATTACGTGCTGGGTGGGTTTTACAACGGGATTGCTTTGATGGATCAGGCGATTTACCACATGCAAAAATCCATTAGCTATATGGATTCGGTACCCGACGAAATGTACTTCGGATTGCCAAATCCAAAGGGTAAAATTCTGTATTTAAGTAACCATTACGTGCTTGGAGTCTTCTATCAGGAATCGGGAGAAAACCAAAAGGCCTCAGCGCAATTTACATATGTAAGAAAAATGAGCGGTAGCAACGCTGAATTAAGGTCCATTGCAGCCAAGGGAGCTGCCCAGACATTTTTAGCTATGGATTCGCTACAACCCGTACCTGAATTGATTCGAATTGCCCGGGCTAATTCCTCCGGAAGCCGTCAGGATCCATACCTTGTTGCTTTAAATCAGTTAGAAGCATGGTACTTCATTAAGACGAGCAGATTTGCGGAAGCGGAGGCCCTGCTCGAAGAAAGTTGGGAGTTGATTGAAAGAGAAAACTTCCCGGCGGCACCACCAGCTGGTATAATCAAACCAGATTATTATTTCGCCCTTTTGCGAAAGGCACAAGGCGAATACCGGGAAGCGATCGCGTTTTTGGAAAAAGATATCGAATGGGTTTCCCACCAGAGGTCCGAAGTTTTGAAGGACTATAAGCTCCTCGCAGAATTGAACCTGGAAATAGGCGAAGGGACCAAAGCCGCCGAAGCTTTTGCCAATTATATTGATCTTCAAGATGCCATACTTACCGAACAAGCTGCCTTTAGAGTAAGCAGTTTTGAATTGGAACAACAAATGAATGAGCGCGAATTATCCATTGCCAATCTGGAAAGTGAGAATAGAATCGCAGGACTGATTCGAAATTTTACAGTCGGTCTCGCGATTCTCTTGCTGGCACTGGCGCTTGCAGTATTCAACAGGTACAAGACCAAACAAAAAGACAACCGACTGCTCTCCGCAACGCTTTCCAATCTCAAAAGCACCCAGGCTCAGCTCATCCAATCCGAAAAGATGGCATCACTTGGAGAACTCACCGCCGGTATCGCCCACGAAATTCAGAACCCGCTCAATTTCGTCAATAACTTTTCTGAGGTATCGGCTGAGCTAATCGATGAAGTGCGTGACGACCTCAAAGCAGTACAGACGCGGTTTACTGCTTCTCTGGGGGTTACCGCGTCTGAAGATGATCAGGACATACTCTCGGATGCAGAAGCCACCCTCAGTGACATCAAACAAAATCTCGAAAAAATCACCCACCACGGCAAGCGCGCCGATGCCATCGTAAAAGGCATGCTCGCTCACAGCCGCAGCGGAAAAGGAGAAAAGGCACCCACAGACATCAACGCCCTGGCCGAAGAATACCTGAAACTTGCTTACCACGGACTGCGTGCCAAAGACAAGTCATTCAATGCCGATTTTAAAACCTATCTCGATACGAATTTGCCTAAGATCAATGTCGTGCCGCAAGATATTGGAAGAGTGCTACTGAACCTCATCAACAATGCCTTTCAGGCTGTTTACGAAAAGAGCAATAAAGGAGAGTCGGGATACAAGCCAGAAGTTTCCGTCGAAACCAAACTAAAAACTAATAACCAAATACTAATCACTGTCCGCGACAACGGCCCCGGAATCCCCGATTCCATAAAAGACAAAATCTTCCAACCTTTTTTCACCACCAAACCTACTGGGCATGGGACAGGACTGGGACTAAGCCTGAGCTACGATATTGTAAAAGCGCATGGTGGGGAATTGTCTGTCAAAACTCATTTGGATAAGGTTGAGACGAAAAACGGTGAGGGAAGTATGTTTGAAATTTTATTGCCAATCAATGAAAGTTTAAGCAAATGAATGTACTTAGCCAACAAACTCCAGAATTGGGTCCACAAAACAGCAGCAGAATTGCTGTCGTTGTAATTAAAGAACTTACACTTTTGTATAGGAAGGAGGGAAGTCATATTAAATAAGACCTGCTGAAGGATTCAAGGACATATTATTGGAAATGTATTATCATGAACCAAACTATAAACCGAACTACCGAATTATGTAAAGTCGCATGGGGGTTGAAAGTGGATACAAAATCAGATGAAGGATTTGCTTTAATAAGAAAGAGACCGAACTAACCAGGATAAAAACAACCAGCATGAAAATAGGTAAAAAATTATTTACAACTTTATCTAATAAAGTATTAAATTCAATTTTAAATCGAAGGCCGGGAAAAGCACTATTTCCATCCGCACTTTTTATTGCCGGACTTTTCTTCTTTTCATGTGCAAAACATAAAGACCAGACAGACCAAACTACCTTTGCACCAAAAATAATTGTAACCAAGGGCTACATTGTACCGGCGGACAGCATAACTGCACCTACCGTAATAATTGTCGATGAAAGCAAATTAGAAAAGGTAAAAGCAGGTACGCCCAGAGTAGTACTTGCCAATACCAACGTACACCTGGCAAGCAAGCCGAAAAGAGTTTCAGTCGGTACGCCACGGGTTTGTACGCCAGGGTTGGACACTTTTTTATTGCCCAAAACAGTCCCCGCCATTGACAACCCTTTCGTTCCGGGCATACCTGAAGTGGTAATTGCAAAAGATGGTGATAGCAAAGACCAAAATTCCGGAAACTTTAGCTTTTTCGATAAATTACAAGGATTAAAAAGTGGCAAAATAGTTTCTCTGCTTCAGGATAAAGCTGGAAATATTTGGTTCGGAACCATCGATGAAGGCGTATCGAAATACGATGGGAGGTCATTTACACATTTTACTGAAAAAGAAGGGCTCTCCTCCAATAGTTGGATTAGTAGTATCCTGGAAGACAAAAGTGGAAATCTTTGGTTCGGTACAAGTGGAGGTGTAACGAAATACGATGGCAGGTCATTTACACATTTTACAGAAAAAGAAGGGCTCATCAATAATGTGGTTTCTAGTATCCTGGAAGACAAAACCGGAAACCTTTGGTTTGGTACAATAGGGGGAGTATCGAAATACGATGGGAGGTCCTTTACACATTTTACCGAAAAAGAAGGGCTATCCAGTAATGAAGTGAGAATTATATTGGAGGACAAAAACGGAAATCTTTGGTTTGGCACTTATGGTGGAGGTGTTTCGAAATATGATGGAAGGTCTTTTACACATTTTACTGAAAAAGAGGGGCTCGGTAATAATTATGTGAGCAGTATCCTGGAAGACAAAACCGGAAACCTTTGGATCAGTACTTTTAGGAGAGGTGTATCGAAATATGATGGAGAGACATTTGAATATTTTACCGAAAAAGAGGGGCTCTCCAGCAATGATGTAAGGGGTATCTTCGAAGACAAAAGTGGAAATATTTGGTTCGGCACCTGGGCTGGAGGCATTTCGAAACTTGCGCGAAAAGAAGTCGAAGGATTAATTCAATACACCTTTACACATTATACGGAAAAAGAAGGACTATCCAGCAATGCTGTTTATACGTTCCTTGAGGACAAAAGCGGAAAATTTTGGATGGGTACTTACCTTGGAGGCGTAGCGAGATACGATGGAAAGTTATTTACGCATTTTGCCGATAATGAAGGCTTCACCAATACGAATTTCAGGAAAATTCTCGAAGATAGAAGCGGAAATCTTTGGTTTGGCACTTATGGTGGAGGTGTTTCGAAATATGATGGGAGGTCTTTTACACATTTTACCGAAAAAGAGGGGCTCGCTTATAATTATGTGAGCAGTATCCTGGAAGACAAAGCCGGAA
>JBGTLS010000511.1:0-7556 GCA_041744015.1 Cryomorpha sp.
GCAGGCGTTTTATCGTCCTGATCTTTTCTCTACCCTTTCTCACCGGATCGCTGATGGGACAGGAACGCGGTGAGGTTCATGGCAATTTTTCGATGGAAGGTCAGTATTACCGACCCGATTCAGCCATTTCGGCTGTGGTCCCTGATGAGCAAATCGCGCTTCAGGGTTTTGGAAATATCATTTATACCCTCGGGAAATTTGAAACTGGTATAAGATTCGAAACTTATGTGCCTGCTTTTGTTGGTTACCCTGCCGGAGCACCATGGACGGGAACCGGAATCGGTTATCGTTATGCCAAATACAATGCCGATCAAATTGAAATTACAGTTGGAAATTTCTACGAACAATTTGGCAGCGGTATGGTTTTGCGCACCTGGGAAGATCGCGGGCTTGGTGTGGATTATTCCCTGGATGGAATTCGCGTGGTAAGCCGCCCGTACAAAGGAATTACCCTAAAAGCCCTATACGGAAAACAACGGTTTAATTTCGACGGAGGTCTTCAGAACGGCACGGGCATCGTAAGAGGTATCGATGCGGAATTGAGTCTCAATCAACTGCTCGATTCTATCGTTCAATTGCCTGGAGAGTTTATTGTGGGAGGAAGTTTCGTCAGCAAATACGAGGAAAACAGAAACTCTTTTTATGCCTTTCCGGAAAATGTTGGTTCGGGTTCCGTGCGGCTCAAATATTACAATGGTGGATTCATGTTTAGCGGAGAATATGCGCGCATCAGTGAAAATCCAACAGCTTTTAACTCGCAAATTATTGATATTCCCAATGAACTTGATCCGCTGGTGGGACTGTTTCAATATGGACAGGGCCTCAACCTCAACACAGGCTATTCCCGAAAGGGTCTCGGTGTTTCTGCCACGGTGAGCTCGTTGGCCAATATGTCTTTTCAAAGCCAGCGCAATGCAGGAGCTTTTGACAGTTGGATCAACTATTTGCCAGCGACTTCGGTTTTGCAGACAGCATTGCTGGCTCAATTTTATCCCTATGCCACCCAGCCCAATGGTGAAGTGGCTTTTCGCGGAGACGTTTTCTATACCATTAAAAAAGGCACCCCCCTTGGCGGGAAATACGGAACCAAAGTGGATGTAACATATACGCAGATTCAGGAACCGGATTTTCCGACGGAAGACGGATTTCTTGTAAACAGAAAAGGTATCAGTCCACAATTGTTTCGCACGACGGATAAAATGTATTACGCGGACCTGAATGTCCGGATTTCAAGAAAATTGAACAACCGTTTCAAAGGGAGCCTGATGTACATGAATATCGTGTACGACAATGATGTTATTCAGGGAGCTTATGATTATGACGACATTCCCGTGAAGGGTACCGTGTATGCTGACTTGTTTGTTTTTGAAGGAGAGTGGAATGTTAAGAAAGGCCACACGCTTCGATTTGAAACACAATTGATGACCACTGACCAACATCTTCAGGACTGGGCCGCGTTGATTTTGGAATACACAGTGAGTCCGCATTATTTTGTTTCTGCCATTAATCAGTATAACTTTGGAAATGCCGAAGGCAAAGATTACCACTTTCCGGTTTTGGCAGCCGGCTACATCAAAGACAGCAGCAGAATTTCTGTGAGTTATGGAAGACAGCGCGCAGGTGTATTTTGTGTCGGAGGTGTTTGCAGGGTCGTACCGGCTTCCAATGGTTTGACTATTAGTCTTACAAGTAGCTTTTAGCTTATGAAAAATCTGTCAGTTTTTTTATCGCTGGTTTTGATTTCCACTGCTTTTATTAGTTGTGAGAAAAATGACTGTCCCTATCAGGATGAACGATTTTGCGATCAGGCATTTCGTGACTCGCTAGAGGCAATAGACCGTGACACCACCCTTGAAACCCATGTTGAATATCCCGATAGCGTATATCAGAATCATCGCAAAAACAACATGCTCGAATATTTTACGGGATTCCGCTGTCAGAATTGTCCTCCGGCTTCGGCTACTGCAAATAACCTGAAAAACCAGTGGAATGATCGCCTGGTGCTCATATTTTTGCATGCCACAACGCAGTTTGCCGCTCCTGTCAATAAAGCGCCACAACCCTACAGCACTGACTTAAGAACTCCGGAAGGAGAGCAGTATATTTCTGCATTTAATATATTCGGACTGCCGAATGGCACCGTAAACCGACGCAACTTTGGCAATGGAATGGTGGTTGCTGCCGGAGATTGGTCTTCCCGATTGGATGAAGAATTATCCGAAATGCCTCAGGCCTTCCTGGAAATTCGGAATATTGAGATATCGGATGACAGTAACAAGATGACAATTCAGGTCGCTGTAAAACCGCTGGTTACTTTGACAGGATCCTACAATCTGAGCGTTGGAATCACTGAAAGCGGAATCATAGAGGCCCAAAAGGATGGCTCAAACGACATATATCCCTATACGCACAACCACGTTTTTCGGGGGAATGTGAATGGTCTTTACGGGCAAACTGTTTTGACCGGAAGCGAAGTGATGTCAGCTTCTCAGGCTCTTGTTTTTAGCTTTATTGTGGATATTCGTGAGAATTGGACCATTGCCAATTGTAAAGTTTTTGCTTACTTGCACGGAACAGAATCCCGGGTGATCATTCAAAGCACCGAAAGAAAAGTGCTGGAATAGATTTTGGGATTAAGTCTTGTATGCTAATGAACCATTATAAGTTCCCCTTCTCAGAATCCAACCCGGATAGTATATCGATCAGACAGCGAATGTCAAGAGGTCTCGTCCTGTCGCTTCTCACAATCCTTATTTCAGTAATTTCCATCAATCTTCGGGCACAACAGGACGATAATATTCTGTACATACATGCCGGCGTATCATTAAGCGCTGTTCAGGGTGGAGCGGCAAGGGGCTTTAGCAAAATAAATATGTTGGGAGGTGTTGGGTTATTGATGCCCATCGAGAACGAATGGAAATTTGGTTTGGAAGCAAATGTGGTCCAGAAAGGTGAACGGGTATTTGGTTCGTCCAATTTTCAGTTGGAAGAATATATTGCCAACCTTGTATATGCCCAGGCTGTGGGGTATCTGAGTTATGATTTTTCTGACCGGATATCGGCTTTTCTCGGCCCCGGGATTGGGGTGCTGATTCATCAGGATGAGCGCAACCGTTTCAGTTCTCCCGGCTCGGTGGAAACGGAATTCCGAACCATTGAGGTCTCGGCCGTGGGAGGTGTGCGGTTTCATCTAACCGATCTTATTGGCCTTGCCGTTCGATTTGACCAGTCTGTATTCCCGGTGAAAAAAGGCACCGACGGCGTCAATATTTCTCAAATCACCGGTGCGCGTCAGTATCACACAGTTGCGGCTTTTTGTGTGGAGTTTAAGTTTTAATATTTGAGATTTTCTGGTCCCGATTTAAGATGGAAATCACTTTTGGAGGCTATCATATATTTTTCTGGCAGCAGATAACTTCCGAATTCCCGACGCGTTCCAAAATCATAAGATTAAATAAGGGGTTCGCATAAATCAGAAAAAAAATCAAAAATCCGCTTTCAGATTTACAAGGATTTGAGGAGAATTCGAATTTCAGCGTAATCAATCAGCACTCTCATCCATCGAATCACATCCCCTGGCAGCTCAAAATAGATCCAATTCTCATCGACATTTTAAATACTCTTGATCAGCTTTGTATCCCTATTGGTAGAAGCCAAATGAATGTTTAACAGGTTTTGGATGAAAATCAGAAAGAATTGAATAAATGTTAAGAATGAAATTTTTCATATACCATATTGGGTACATTCCCGTTTTATGAGTAATTTCATCAGACCATCAACCTTAAATCTAAGATTCAATGTTGGAACTCAGTAAGCAGATCTTGCAAAAAGTAAGTTTTGACAGGAAACTCTTTAAAAAAGAGTTAAAAAAATCTCTCCGATGGATTAAGCCTCAAGAGCAAATTCAGTTAAAGGCCTGGTGTCTTACTACCTTTGGAGCCATTTATCACGACGTGATTCTCGAAGTATTTGAATCAAACATTAGCGCCTCTTTCTGAGGCGCTTTTTTTTTGTAGAGATCAAAAAAGCATACCCTGATCCTGAGGTGGCTTTCTGTTCAAATGCTTATAGGCCAATTCCGTTGCCTGTCTTCCCCGTGGAGTTCGCATCAGAAAGCCTTCCTGAATGAGAAAGGGTTCATAAACCTCCTCAATCGTTCCTGAATCCTCTCCTACTGCAGTAGCGATTGTTGTAAGCCCCACAGGCCCTCCCCTGAACTTGTCGATTATGGTAGCCAAGATTTTATTATCCATCTCATCCAGACCATACGCATCCACATCGAGGGCTTCGAGCGAGAGATGCGCGATATCCAAATCGATCCGACCATTGCCTTTTACCTGCGCGAAATCACGCACACGCCTTAACAACGCATTCGCGATCCGCGGTGTGCCTCTGGATCGCCCGGCAATTTCTGACGCTGCTTTGTTGTCAATGGGAATATTTAATATCCCAGCACTTCTTTTGATGATCACTGCGAGTACATCCGAGGTGTAATAGGACAATCGGGCATTGATACCAAACCGGGCTCTCAACGGTGCTGTGAGCAAACCCGATCGGGTGGTAGCGCCCACAAGGGTAAATGGATTCAGCGCAATCTCAACACTTCGCGCATTCGGACCAGTATCGATTACCAAATCGATTTTAAAGTCTTCCATGGCCGAGTACAAATATTCTTCCACTACAGCCGAAAGCCTATGAATTTCGTCAATGAACAGAACATCATTTTCTTCAAGATTGGTAAGGAGTCCTGCGAGATCCCCGGGCTTGTCTAAAACCGGACCTGAAGTCACCCGAAAACCAACACCCAATTCCTGCGACACGATATGCGCGAGCGTGGTTTTTCCGAGGCCGGGTGGGCCGTGTAACAAAACGTGGTCCAGTGCTTCTCCCCTTTGTTTTGCTGCAGTAACAAAGACCTGGAGATTTTCCAATACCTTATCCTGACCCGAAAAATCATTGAATGCGCGGGGTCGCAACACCTTGTCCAACTCTGCTTCAGAGTATGTAGCCGAATTTCTTAAATCAAATTCATCTTCCATGGGTATCAAAGATAGTCAACTGCCGATTCTACATACCAAAAGAGCCCACTGACGTGAGCTCTTTACACAAAAATTATTTTCCGAAAGGTTAATGCACTTCTTCACCTTCTTCGAGAGGCACGTTTTGAGGAACATAATCCAACTCTTTATCCGGACGGCTGTAGTCATAAGGCCATCTGTGAACTTCTGGAAGCGCCCCCGGCCAGTTGCCATGCATGTGTTCCACCGGCGTGGTCCATTCGAGGGTATTCGACTTCCATGGATTTTGTGGTGCCCGCTGACCTTTGAAGATGCTGAAGAAAAAGTTAAAAAGGAAAATTGCCTGGGCCACGGCCGCCATAATGGCAAATGCGCTGATCACCACATTCATATCCACGATGACATCAAACATCGGATAATCGGTGTACTGGTAATATCGCCTCGGTGCACCCGCCAGTCCCACAAAGTGCATTGGAAAGAACACTCCATATCCGCCGATAATGGTGAGCCAGAAGTGGGCGTATCCCATTTTCGAATTCAACATTCGGCCATACATTTTGGGGAACCAGTGATATACCCCGGCGAACATTCCAAAAATCGCTGACAGACCCATTACAATGTGAAAGTGAGCGACAACGAAATAGGTGTCGTGAACATTGATATCAAGCGCTGAATCCGCTAAAATGATTCCTGTAAGACCTCCTGATACAAATGTTGATACGAGACCAATGGAAAACAACATGGCCGGTGTGAAAATGACATTCCCTTTCCACAAAGTCGTGATATAGTTAAATGCTTTTACAGCAGAAGGAATTGCGATAAGCAGTGTGGTGAATACGAATACTGATCCGAGGAAGGGATTCATACCTGACATAAACATGTGGTGTCCCCAAACGATGAACGACAGGAATCCAATAGCTAAAAGAGATCCAATCATGGCGCGATACCCAAAGATAGGTTTTCGGGAATTCGTAGCGATAATTTCGGAGGTAATACCCAAAGCAGGCAGTATAACGATGTATACTTCGGGGTGACCAAGGAACCAAAACAAATGTTGATACAACACAGGGCTTCCGCCAATAGGATCCAGCGCTTCTCCACCGATGTAAATATCACTCAGATAGAAACTGGTTCCAAGCGATCGGTCCATGATGAGTAGAAGAACTGCAGCGAACAATACAGGAAACGACAAAACACCCAAAACAGCGGTAACAAAGAAGGCCCAAATCGTAAGCGGGAGTCGGGTCATTTTCATCCCCTTTGTCCTCAGGTTGAGGATTGTAACGATATAATTTAAACTTCCCAACAGAGATGAAGCAATAAATATCGCCATACTAATCAGCCACAAGGTCATACCAAGACCGGAGGATGGCATTGCCTGTGGAAGAGCGCTCAGCGGGGGATAAATTGTCCAACCACCGCCAGCAGCTCCTGTTTCAACAAAAAGTGACGTGAGCATGATAACGCTGGAAATGAAGAAAAACCAGTAAGAAAGCATATTCAGAAAACCTGAAGCCATGTCGCGCGCTCCGATTTGCAACGGAATAAGCAGGTTGCTAAAAGTTCCACTTAATCCTCCGGTCAAAACAAAGAACACCATGATGGTTCCGTGAATCGTGACAAGCGACAGGTACATGTTTCGATCAAGAATTCCATCCGGAGCCCAACGGTCGCCCAGGAAGAAGTTCAATATTTCAAAACTCTCTCCCGGCCATCCCAATTGCAGGCGGAAAAAGACCGAAAGCATCATGGCGATAATTGCCATAAAAATGGCAGTCACCAGAAATTGCTTGCTAATCATTTTGTGATCCTGAGAAAAGACATACTTCGTAACAAAGCTTTCTTTCTCGTGGTGATGTGCATGCTCAGAGGCGTGGTGCTCAGTAGCGTGTGTGTGACTTATTGCTGACATAAGCTTCTTCTTATTTTATTCAGTTTAATTTGAGGCAACGGGGCTATCTCCTTCAACCATATCAATCTCACCCTCGGGAACCTCGTCCACTTTAGGTATTTTTTCTGCATCGTCACCTGTTTCCAGGAAAGACTTTTGTTGTGAAATCCATAATGCATAATCTTCCGGCGTATCCACCACAATGGTCATTTGCATATTGTAGTGGGCCGAACCACAAACTTTATTACATAGCAGGATATATTCGAAAGTGGGATCATCCAAAATCACTTTCATTTCCGCCGAGGTAATGGTTGGAACAAATTTAAACCTGGTAGTCATACCTGGCACTGCATTCATTTGCGCACGAAAGTGTGGCATGTAAGCACTGTGAATAACGTCTCTCGAACGAATCTGAAAATTCACTTCCTTACCCAGCGGAATATGAAATTCGGTTCTTACTATTTTATCGTCATGCGCCGTACTAAAATCCCTACCGCTCTCCATATAATTTAAAACACGGGCTCTTTGTCGGGTTCTCATACCGATTCTTTCCTCAATCTCCCTTACTCTGCTATCTGGCAGGATATCCTGTACAAGTGATGTTTGCAGTCTGGTTATTTCCTCGTTCAACTCAGTTACCCTTAATT
>JBGTLS010000512.1:0-5092 GCA_041744015.1 Cryomorpha sp.
CATTGATAATCCGGTAAATCATTACGCCTATGGCCCATAAATCAACATTCTTGTAAATTTTCTGATTCAGGATTTGTTCAGGGGCTGCGTAAGCATATGAAATTCCGACTGCCGAGTTGGTAATTGTTATATCACCGCCTACTTCCCTACTCAACCCGAAATCTGTAATTTTTGGACACCAGACGCCATCTTCACGGCTCATTAAGATATTTTGAGCTTTTAAGTCACGGTGAATAACTTCATTCCGGTGGAGAAACTGAACCCCTCGAAGGATGTTGTCGATAATCAGCTTTTTATCGCTGAGGCTCAGTTTCGATTTTTTCAGAAATTGTTCCAGATTGCCATCCTCATAAAACTTCAGAATGGCAAAGTCCATTTCACCCGCAATGCCCGTGTTGTAGCGGTAGCAGGCATCGTATCGCGCTATATTGCGATGCTTTTCCATCCTGTTCACCAACTCTACTTCGTTCTTTAAAGTGAACTTTTGGTATTCAGGCTTGACAGGGGAAACTTTCAGCGCGACATAGTGGTTTTTGGCATGATCAAAGACCTTATATACGGTCCCAAAACCACCCGCACCGATTCGCACTTTATCTCTAAAGCGTTGTTCGAATCGCTCGTAATTTAAGTCTTCGGTTAGCATGGCTTGCGATGATTGGTCTCTCGCCAGTAGACATTTATCGTACTAAAGTAATATTTCATCTAAAAGAAATGTAAAAAAATCAAAAAAAGTTGTTCAGAGATTAGGAATTGTGATAAAGATATATTTGAATGAAGAAAAATCCCGGCTTTCGAAATACCCAAATCCCCATTTCCGTTGTTTTGATAGCGCACTATAAAGCGGGAGAGTAGATTCATGCTCTATATTTCTTTGACGGGTGGCTGCCCAGTTTATCCAGTGGTGAGGTTTACGGCCAAGTGTTGAGTTGATAAGGTTGCCGTGTGCGTGGAATAGGTAAGGGAGTAAAGGTTTCATAGGGATGTGGTTTAGGTTATTCTGTGGTTTTCGGATGTTGGCGAAATCGTCGCTTCTTTTGTTTTATCGTGGAGATCATTATGTCAATTTAAGGGCCTACGTTTTGGTTTTCGCACCGCAATATTCGTCTGGGTCAATCCTTTATGCAGCGTACGGAGCAACCGCGGGCACGCATGCCCTCGGTCATTCCTGCTCCAGCGCTGTAGAAGTTGAAGTAACCTGTGAGGGTGTCCCAAGCAGTACTGCTCCAGAAGTAGCCGAAGACACCATCATCGTAGATTTCGCCGGCAGGATAAATTCCTCCAAAGTTCAAGCGGAAGCCTGCTTCGGGGAGTTTGAGCACTGAGCTCCATGCTGTACTTGAATTAGATATATTTAAGGATAACCATTCGGCATCTGTGGGTATTCGGAAGTCGTCGGGGCAGGGGTTGTTGATGCCATATAGGCCTTGCCAGAGATTGTCATTCTGTGGGCTTAGCCAATCCCAAGGATATATATTATCGAGTAAGAATTTCCCATCCCAAGGATTCCCTTCGTTAGGGGCGACGGTACTCGCATTGGTGCTGGTGGTATCACTATTTCGGCACTGATGCCCATCACTGAACCGACCCCATTGGTATAGATCACCGTATGCAGCTTCATCATTCGGGGCTGTGGCCGCCTGAGTGGCCCCTAGGTTGCGATCCATCCAGATGCGACCTGTTAAGGGATGCAAGACTTCTATTACTTGAGCACCACCCGGAATGCAGTGGACGGTTCCTGGAGGATAGAGATCGATCATAGAGTCTCCGGAAAATATCACCTGATTAATCAAACCTAAGGCATAATTATTTGTACTGCCATTTACATGGTTCAGGTGCATTACCGGCAGACCATCGGTACTGAAGGATATGCTATCAATTTCCGTCACATTGTGCGTGATGGTATCTCCATTGGTGAAATGAATGTTATGGTCGTACTGCCCGTAAAGGCTGCTGCCTAAAATAAAAGCGACAATTGGTAGATATAGATTTTTCATAAGGCTCCGATTGGCTTATTGTACAATGATTTTTCCCGTCACTACCTTGCTGCTGCTGCTGCTTACCCTGCACAGGTATGTTCCCGGAGCAATGGATGCGGACCGTATATCCCAACTTACACTAGTCTTTTCTTCATGCCAGCCGCTAAAGAGTAACACTATTGTTTTTCCGTTACCATCGAGTATTTCAATAAGCACCGGGCTGTGCTCCCTGCCCGTGTAATCAATTTGCACACGGTCGGAGGAGGGGTTGGGGTAAATGTGCAATGCATTGCTTTGGTTGAACTCCACATCCGAGGAAAGCATGCTGAGATCAAACTCATAATTCAAAATATGGGCAATATCCCAGGTAATCACCATTCCGTCGTTTTGGGTGAGCACCATGCTGTTGGTCACAAACTTGATGCTCCGAATTTCACTGACGGCATACTGCTCTGTTTGTCCGCTGAGCAAATTGACTACAAGGTATTGGCAGTGGGTGGGTAGTGCTGTTATGCAGAACATTGCGAGGGAGAAGCAAATGTTTTTGAATTTGGTATTCATAGGATTGGTTATGAGTTGGTTATTCAGTTATTGTAATCCGGTTGCAGCTCGTTTTTAATCGCGCTGCATTTCAATATGATTCATCTCATAGGAAGAAATGAACTATTTCTCTATGTAAGCCGGGCAAATGCGCAAGACGAAGGCAGATGTAAATATTGCCGGCAGAGGTCGTTATGATGATTTCAACTATGCGAAATCTGATGAAGTTCTCAATGGATGATCAGGTGAGGAAAATTCCCTTTCAAGTAGAGATTTCCACCGGGCTTCCCAGTCTGATTTTTTTTTGGTTTTTCATGGTTGTTTAATTTTTTTCAGGGCAATTGCTTAAAAGCCTGAATGATTGGTTAAGTCAAATGTAATAAGTATTGCCAATAAAACAAGAGAATCGGGAAAATGTAATTGGCAATTGGCAACCGAGCGAGGTACGAGCGAGTTCACGGGCACCGCTGGAAGCACACACTCGCCCGCAAAGCGGACCCTCACCCGCAATTGACAATTGCCAAAATTGGTCCCTTCGTCATTCACCTTACTCATTACTCCTTAAGCCTTACTTGTTACTCCTTATCTCCACCCATGCTTCTCCCTACCATCTCCCAGGTATGCTCCCAGTGCCAGCCAAGTGTGTCCTATAGCATGTCCCAAGTACGCTCCCAGTATCACATATACATGTGTCGATAGAAAGGAATCCAATGGGCCAATGCGGGAACTGGCAATAATTAATAGGCAACCGGGCGATGAAGGAGCGAGCTCACGCACACCACTGCAAGCGGACACCCGCGCGTAAATTTGCAACCGAGTGATGAAGGAGCGAGCTCACGCGCACCGCTGAAAGGGGACACTGACCCATAATAGGCAATTACCAAAAATGTTCCCTTTATCACATTTCACCATAATACTTTACTTTCACCTTACGCCTTACGCCTCACGCCTTACTACTTACTTCTTACGCCTTACTCCTCAAGCCTTTCCCAAAACTTTACCACAACTTGTAACCCCACACCCATCCCTCCCGTAAACCACCCATTGGATTTCATTAATAAGGTTTAATTGGTGATTAAGGTGAGAAAGGGTCGGCGAAAGCCGACCCTTTTCTCTTGGCAATTTTTTGATCGCGGAGGATCTTATCTCGAAATGATCAATTTTTCTGTTGTCCTCCCCCATTCACCATCCAGCGAAAGAATGTAGACTCCTGATGGCAGTGCAGCAACGCTGATTTGCATATTATTCTGTCCCGCATAGGTGCCGAAGTTGTGAGCGAAGACTGTTTTACCCTGAATGTCCGTGATCAGTAGTCGACTGTTCGCAACCGAATGACTGCTGAATTGCAGGTTAACCTGATCCTGAGCGGGATTGGGATACAGGTTGAATTCAAGGATTTCAGGATTGTGTATGGTCACAACCACTTCGTTAAAACGGGCCTTGTATTCCTGATAGTACTGATTGGTGATGGCAGCGTCGTGAATGACGAGGGTGTTCTCATCGTTTTCGGTATTTGCGGAAGCAGACCAGTTGTGCGAACCTGTGAGTACAAGCGGATCTGCTGAAAAATCGGCATGGTCAACTATCACGTATTTATGGTGGAGTACAGGTGCCGGCGTGTGTTGAATTACATACACACCCGCCTGAACCATTTGATCGAAATCGGAACCGGAAATATTTACGTCATTTATAATTCCGGTCACTTCTACAAAAAAGTCATCGGATTTTGCGATGACCATATTGGCCAGATCATTTTGCGTAAGCAGGAGAAGCGCAAAATCGATAGAGGCGTCTGCAGATTCGAGGGCATTCAAAATTCCGGAAGTGGTACCATCAGAAGGAGAAAAATACAACTCAACTTTTTTACCCCCGATGATGAAATCCTTTGGCGTGTTATTGATTTTATCGCTTCCAAACCGTGAGGTCGCTTCATCTGGAAGAGCTCCGCTACCGCCCCACATTTCATTAAATTCAATGGTGTATGCTTTTGCCAGGGCTTTATCCTGAAGTATGATCAGATTGTTGTGATCGGTAAATAAATTGTTGTTAGAAAAGTTTGTGCTTCCTGTAAGTACATAACTTTCATTTTCTGTTTCAAAATCCACGATGACGAATTTGTTGTGCATGCCGGAACCTACAGTTGTTTGACGGAGAAATACCGGAACCGATGGATCGAGACTTGTGAGTCCGATGTTCCCACTTTGACCTTCACCGATATATCTGATGGTCACACCTCTTTCTGCCGCATCATTGATGGCTTCGACAATTCCCGGATTGAAGATGTTATAAATGGCGAGGTCGAGGGTTGATTGGGCCCTGTCAATATATGCTACAATGGTGTCGCGCAAATTGGTGGAAATGGCGATATTTTCTGCCGGATCGGCGTAAGAATTGTCAACTGAGCCATTGAAATAGGCCTTCATCGCACCGGTACTGTTTGATACTGTTGCTGCGGCCATGACATTACTAAAAGCCGTGTCTTCACCAGCTACCGAATACACCTGAAGGAAATAAACTTCTCCCGGATCTAACCCGGATAACGTGAGGTTGTGCGTGGTCGTGGATTCAGAAATAGT
>JBGTLS010000513.1:0-3044 GCA_041744015.1 Cryomorpha sp.
ATATCCTTTCCCTGCCCTGAGCACGAATCGTGTCGATCTCAATACAGTGGGATTGGATGCCGGCAATTTCACATTCGCCATTCCCGGCTCTGAGCAGGATGCCATGGCTGAATATCTTTTCACCAATTTCAGCGAAACGCCATACAGTGAAGCAGAAACACCTGCTTCGGAAGACCAGAGAATTCAAAACCTGTCGGAAAAAGCGGATGAGGTTTATGTGTTTTGTGCAGATGGATTTTTCCCGGCTCCTCAAAATGTGCGCGTCGTACAGAGTTCCGAATTTGCATTCGTATACCTGCGATGGAAACCCGTACCAGGTGCGATGGCATGTCGTGTGAAAGGCGGATCAGTAGGTGGTGTGATTCGTTCCAAAGATGTATATGCAGTAGACGGAGAAGCACCTTACTTTCTAAAAGTGCCAAAGACAGAACTGGAATTGGGATCAATACACCAATTCACCGTGCAGTGCGCCTGTTCTTTAGACCCGATTGTTGCTGGAGGAATAAGCCAGACAGTTTATTTTGTGCCCCTTGCCAGCCAGCAGTCGATCATCCTTTCGGCTGATGAAGTGGATGCAGCCATTCAAATGTCTTTCTCCAGTGAAGAAATGTCCATTTATCCAAATCCATCCAATCTTGGGTATGTGCAGGTCTCAGTTGGCTCATCGATTTCCGACTCAAATGCTACTTTGGAAATGTTTGATATGACAGGTAAACGCATCGCCGCTCAAAATCTTTCGGTAGAAAATCAGAGAATGATCACCATTGAAACCGGTCATTTGCCAAAAGGGATTTATCTCATTACCCTGACAAATGATAACCAGCGATTGTCACAAAAGATTGTTGTGAATTAAGCCTGAAACAATTTGTTTAAAGTGAGAAAGGATCTTCAGCTATGAAGATCCTTTTTTGCTTTTAATAATTGCAGGTGCGGGGTGAGTTCATCCGAAATCAAAGACAAAAAAAACCTTCCATCACTGAAAGGTTCTAACGAAAAGGAATTTTTCGATTACAAACTCACTACGGAGTTTTCCTCGTAAGAAACGCCAGAGTTGCGGTATGCATCCGCCTCATTGTCGTTTGTAAATGACTCACCGTTTACGAAATAACGGAATTCGTAGTCTTTTCCAGTCTCCAGATCCACAGTAGCCCGGAAGCTGCCATCTTTCTGTTTTTTCATGTCGATGGGTTCAGTCAACCATGAGCTGAATTCGCCTACCAACTGTACTTTTTCTGCTTCAGCCACTGCCTCTTTGGGCACGGTGAAGGTAACCTTGCAAACAGGTTTCGATTTCAGAAACTGCTTTTTAATCATTGTTTTAGGATCTTAACTATTTCGGCGCGAATGTAGGCAATTTTCCCGAGTGTGCACGTTGTGAGATTGTTAAATAAAAGTTATCTCACGCAAACCGCACGGTGAGCGGGTTTCCGGCGAACGGAATCTCCAAATAACCCAGTTCGGATATCACTTTGGCCGTGTCGGGATAGTCCTCATAGGGATCAAAATTGCTTATCGCGTTTAAAAATCGAAAATCTTTTTTCAGAATTTCAAATTTCTGGCCGTCCATACTTCCTTTCGAAAAGTTTGCGCCGTGGAGATATAACCGCACTTTCGTAAAAGGTGATTGATAGCTGCCTTCCTGCGCTGAGATGTGTACGGCATCGGTTTTAAGGTCGATGGTTCTTCTCGCGAAAGCTCCGCCTTCATTGGCCCGTGTACGCCCGTCGTCTTCGTAAAGGATATAAGTTCCTTCGGCTCCGAAGTACAGATGAAGCCGAAGGATCCCGTCATTCGCTTCATCCACGTGTTGAATGATGTTTTGCAGGGGAATGATGGCTCCGGCTTTTACATAAATCGGAATGGTATCGCGCTGAATTTCCGTGAGGTGTTCTGTAGGTCCCTGTACCAGGCCATCGTTGAGGAAGTGATACCACTGGCCTTCCGGCAAATAAACCCGCGCGAGTTTGGCATCGGATGTTACCGGACAAATCATGAGGTGCTGCCCAAGTAAAAACTGGTTTTCAAAGGCTTCGGTATAAATTTTCCATTCTTTGTGATAGTCAAACACAAGAGAGCGAACCGGCGGCATTCCGTTTTGTGTCGACTCGTAAATCAGGCTGTATAGGTGGGGCAGGAGCTGGTATCGCAGAGAAATGTAATTTCTCGCTACTTCGAGATCTTCCTCTCCAAAGGACCAGGGTTCGGCCTGCCGCGAATTGATCATGCTGTGGGCCCGCATGAGGGGATGAAAGGCAGCCTGGGCAATCCATTTCCTGTAAAGCCCCCGGGCTGCGTCGCCCGTGAAGCCGCCCACATCATTTCCTGTGAAGGGAAAACCCGACAAGCCCAGACTGTTAACAATCCGGCAGCCGAGCATGAGGTGTTCGTCGGTGGCGTGGTTGTCGCCGGTCCATACCGCGCTGTCGCGCTGTCCGCCTGAAAAACTCGCCCGGGTAAGGGTAAAAGTTCTCTCTTCGCCAAGGGCTTTTTCGGCGCCTTCTTTGGTGGCGCGGGTCATCTGCATCCCGTAAATATTGTGGGCTTCCTTGTGGTTTCCTTTTTTGCCTTCGAGCTCAAATTGGACGAGGTTGGGTGTATGGTGACCCCAAACAGCGGGTTCGTTCATGTCGTTCCAAAAGCCTTGCACGCCCTGATCCACCATTTTGCCTACGTATTCTCCCCACCATTTCCGCACGCGGGCTGCCGTGAAGTCCGGGAAATTACACCACCCCGGCCATGCCGCCCCGCGGTAGGGCACCCCGTCGGGATATTTTACAAAAACGTCAGCGGCCGTGCCGGCTTCGTATACCGGATATCCTTTTTCTGCTTTGACGCCCGGATCGAGAATCACCACTACTTTAAAATTCAGGGCTTTGAGCTTGTTTATCAGGGTTTCAGGGTCGGGAAATTTTTCCTTGTGCCAGGTGAACACCTTGTAATCCTGCATGTAGTGGATGTCGAGGTAGATCACATCTGCCGGGATGTGTTTTTCCCGAAAGGTCTGTGCCACCCGCAGCACCTCGGTATCGGGGTAGTAGCTGTAT
>JBGTLS010000514.1:0-15185 GCA_041744015.1 Cryomorpha sp.
GAATTTTCCAGCGATGTTTGTCGTGATTTGACACTTTTGTTTCCTTCGAAGGCTTATACCTGGCTCTTACGCGGCTTAAACCCGACTTGTTGCTAGGCGACCTGGAGGCCATCTGAAGGCTACCTGAAGGTTAATTGGGAGTGGGGAGTGTGGAATTCGGAATTCGGAATTGGGGAAAAATCAACTGTGCCCATGAAATTTCCAATGTCGATGTGGAATGGAAAATGGACACTTTTATCCCGTCACTATGTTAAGCGTTTCCCTCCTGAAAGTTCCGGAAGATAATTTGTTGCCATCAAACCATTGGCAAATGACGTCTCCATCTTTAAATCCTTGTATTTTCAATACTTCGTCGGCAGTACGCAATTGAAAGTTTGAACCGTCCACGCCAATGAAACGAATAATGGACATTTTGGGTCCGCCGGAATTGAGTTGAACAACATCTGATAAATTTAATTCTTTCATTTAATTTGTATTGGAGTGGATCGTGGTATAACTACAACGAACGATGCTGATACCCCAACGGAGGGCAGATTTCTGTGCCATTCTCATCATAAAAACGCGATTTATGCTCATCATGACTGCTCAAATATTGCTGAGGGATTTTTGATGCGTCCGCTGCGCGAACAATGCTTTTACGCAGAGTGCACTGCCTCTTCCCACAACTTCAGGTGCTTTTTACTGAACAGAAGAGGTCATTTTTTGATCATTGGGATGTTCTGTTTGTCCTGCGCAGTATAACATCTCCGAAATCTATTCTGCCTTCATTGCCTGGGGCAACATCAACAGAAAGGGGAGTGCTTTATCATATTGGGTTTCGTCGTAAAACAACCCTGTTCGGGCCAGGTTATCGTAATAGTTTTTCAGATTCCGGTAGTAATATAGTTCACTTGGTATAAACCATGCCCGTTCGCCTAGTTTGGTGGCGAGAAACCATTTTTCAAGCAGTCTGCCGGCCCGGCCATTTCCATCATTGAAAGGATGAATTTTTACGAATACGAGGTGAATGAATGCTGCATAGTAGCAAATTTCTTCCGTGGTAAGATCGGATTTGATTAAATGGTTTATTTCCGACCACATCTCGTCAAACTCCTTTTCCACTATCCCGGCATCCGCTGCCTCGTACTGCACACGCTGGGTGTGTTGTTCCATAATCACCATATTGCTCTTGCGCAAAACACCCCGGTGAGGAGCCGGCAGGAGGTGTTCGGTGGCGATGGAATGGGATTTTAGAAAACTAGACTTACTGAGGTCATTATCTCTTGCAAACTCATAGGCCTGATACAGGTCGTTCGGTCTTTCGGTCAGATTGGCAAGATATTCGACATTCAGCGTTTTGTGTTTCACATAGCTGTCAATTTCCAGTGTTTCTCCTTCTATCCGGGAAGAGGACATTACGGAAACGGCAGTGGCAAATTGAAAATTCTCCGGTGTCCAATCCCTGGCCTTTAATTTTTGAAAAGCAACTTCCAACCTGAAGTCAAGCGGGGTGCAGAATAATTGAAAATACTGATCTGTTAAGAGTTGACGCATGGTATGGAATTGGGCCGGGATGGATTTTTACTATGATTTAAATCCTTCTGAAATCCAGTTGAGGCAAATATATCAACTTTTGATACGGTTCGTAATGCTAGTTACAGTGCGACAGTATACTTTTGTTGGGCAGGCAGTTATTGCATTTAATTTAAAACAAACATGAAATATCTTCTTTACATTCTTGGTTTTATAACTTTTTCCGGGACATGTGCTCAGGACAAGTCTCTATTGATCGGTTGTTGGACAGATTCCAGAGAGGAAAACGTAGGCGATACCGATATTTCCATCTACAGACCATGCGAATACAAAGAATTTCCCCCATCCAGATTCCGCTTCACGATGGAGCTCAGGGAAAATAATGAATGTTCATGGCTTTACCTCGCACCAAATGATGCGCATCATATGAAAGAAGGAACCTGGATGTATGAGGAAAAAGATGCAACCCTTGTCATATTTGACGAGAATCAAAATGAAATCAAAAGATTTAAAATTGAGTTTCTTGACGAAGATATTTTGAAAGTAATTGAAGAACGTTTTTGATCTAAAAGCCTGTAGTGAAAAGGAAAACTTTGGAGACTGTGAAGTCTTTACGGCACTCCCTGATAGTCTGAGGTTACTTCTTTTTCACCGCCTTGCTAAATAACCGCAGAGTTTTTAAACCACAGATTTAAAAGATTGACACAGATTTTTGCACAGATAAATCTGTGATAATCCCTGAGAGTCTATGGTTTCCACTTCATTCTGCCAAACCGCAGTGTTTTTGAACCACAGATTTAAAAGATTGACACAGATTTTTGCACAGATAAATCTGTGATAGTACCTGAAAGTCTATGGTTTCCACTTTGTTCTGCCACCGTGCGAAATAATCGCAGTGTTTTTGAACCACAGATTTAAATAAAAGCCGCTTGCGGCCCATAACTCTCCATACCATCCTCCAACACTTCGATATTGAAAATGGGAGATTGAGGTTAATTCAAGGGGGTCAGTATGCCGGAATGGCAGTTTTTGCCGGCGGGATATCTTTTCCCATAGAGATTCAGCATCGCCGGAAAGGTGGGGGCAGCTTTCCGGTAATCCGCGTCACGCGGGCGCAGGGAAGGGCTGAAGCCCTTGTGTGGCGCAACCAGGGTGGATTTCTATTTGTTGTTTTCTCGCAAAGGTGCGAGGGCGCAAAGGGTTTTTTCGTGAAAGGGAGCTTTGCGCGGAGGGAAGTTTGGTGAATAAAGGGCGCTAAGGGGCGGGCTGAAGCCCTTGTGTGACGCAACCAGGGTGGACTTCTATTTATTTTTTTCTGGCAACGCTGAGCTGGCGTGGAGTGCGCAGAGAATCCGCAGGGGAAACGGCAATGGTTTAAGGAGAGGTGGTTTGTCACTTTTTTTGGGTGCAAAAAAGTCAATCGCCTAAACCTCAGGAAAATTTACATATTCCCTCTTAGGAATGTTTCAGGAAAATGCTTATTCTTGAAGCACCAGACTTTCACAGATTTAGACGAGCACTTAAAGTACCCGATATGAACCAAAACGAAATGCGATTTAAAGTTGTTTTCTCAATGATACTCGCGCTTTTCTGCGTCGGGCCAAGTTATTCGCAAAATCCTCTTTGGACCTGGGTCGAATCGGCAGGTGGCCTGAGCAATGAATATGGCAATGCGGTTTGTACGGATGCGAACGGAAACGTATATGTAACCGGTACTTTTCAAGGGCAGACCACTACTATTGGGGATTTTACATTGTACAACTCGGGCGAGGGAAGTTTAGACATTTTTATTGCAAAATACGACGAAGCGGGCAATGTTCTTTGGGCTAAAAGCGGGGGTGGATCCAGTGCCGATTACGCTTACGGTATCTGTACGGATGCACAAGGCAATGTATTTATCACAGGGTATTTTCAGAGTGCTACCGTTACCTTTGGAACAACCGAATTGAGCAACACCTCTACGATTAACAATTGCCCTGATATTTTCCTCACAAAGTATGATTCTGATGGCAATGTGGTTTGGTCCAGAAGTCCCGTAGGATTGGGGTGTGAGGAAGCGAGGAGTATTGCTGCCGACTCCGAGGGAAATGTATACATGGTCGGTTACTTTTGGAATAATAATATCGCTTTTGGAGACCTCACGTTAATAAACCAGGATAGTCCTGACGGTTTTTTAGTCAAATACGGTGCTAACGGTGAGGAGATTTGGGCGAAACGAATTGGTGGATCGGGTATTGATTTGTGCGAAGACGTTTTTGTCGACGGTGAGGACAATATTTTGGTAACCGGCTCTTTTGAAAATTCAGCGCAATTTGGCGACTATACATTGGTAAGTCCCAATCAGGCAACCTATCAGGAAGTATTCGCAGCGAAGTTCGACTCCGAAGGCAACAATATTTGGGCGGAATGCGCCTTGGTGCCTTTCTATGGCAACTATGCTTCGGGAAATGGTATAGCCTCCGATGCGGAAGGAAACGTTTATTTGACGGGATATTTTCAGTATTCGCTTGCTTTTGGGGAAGACACCTTGAGTACTGCGGGAAATATCGGGATTTTTCTGGCAAAATACGATAGCACCGGAAATGCATTATGGGGAAGAACTCCGGGAGGAACAGGCAATGATTATGGGGTTGATGTCTGCGTCGATACAGAAGGCCGCGTCTTTGTTACAGGTTATTTTCGAAGTTCCTTTCTTAATTTCGGGGCCTTTCCTTTAATTAATTCCAATACGGGATACAATGAAATATTTCTAGCCGCATACAATGCAGATGGCGATGCCGTATGGGCTACGGCGACGGGAGGCCAAGACCATGATTATGGGATGAACCTGGCAAGCGGCCTGAATAATAATGTCTATTTGACCGGCTATTTCGGGAGTTATTCCCTTGACTTTTCAAATACCACCGTTGTCAACTCGGGCAGCAATGATTTTTTTCTGGCAGAATTGTCCTATGATGGCGCACTCCATGCGCAAAGTTTAGACAAATCTTCCGATGTCGGAATATTTCCCAATCCTTTTTTTAATATGGTCAATGTTCTGTCAGAAGGACACACAACAATTGAAATTTTTGATTTATCATCAAGAAAAATTTTTGAACGAGAATTCACGAACAACTCCGCTCTTGATCTATCGGAATTGGCAGGGGGTTTATATGTTTATAGAATAAACCGGTCTGGAAAGTTTTCTACGGGTAAAATTATAAAGCATTGATATCAGTCCTTTGTAAGTTGATCGGTAGCATTGCCAAAGAGAACTTTACAACTACACGGATTACAATTTGCTGTGCAGCTATTGGCTGCGAGACCGTCTCCCATCTATTGAAGTCATTCATCAGAACAAATTTCTAAAACTTAAATCCTGTTACAATGAAATCAAATCAATCCCATCCCCCAAAACATCGATTTGGAAAATGGGAGATTGAGGTTAACTTTGGGGGGAAGTGGGTGAGGAGAACTTCTGTTTTTATATGTAAATCAGAATTTGCCTTTATTTCCTCCTGTTATCATTGAGATATTTAACTAACTCAAAGACCAATGAAACAGGATTTTGTTGATGATATGGTAAATCTGACTGCATCTTAAATAGTTTTTCAGCACGCTCTATGGCTTTATCCTGAGATGCATTCGTACTATTTTCCAATTTGGAATATATTGTTTGACAAAACATGTGTGCTTTACCTTCCTTTTCATAGTTGAAGTTCCATTGCTCTCCTAGAAACCTGTAATAAAACGGTCTATGATGTTTTTGTTCTGAATAATTGAAATGCAAATAGAATTTGGTGTTTAGTGCAGACCATGACAAAAATAGATTTATCCAAAGAATACAAATCCTACTATCAGGCTGGGAGGAAGCCGGAACTTCAGTATTTCGAAAAAATCAGTTACATCAGTATCGAAGGTCGGGGTGATCCTTCCGGAAAAATGTTTGCAGAAAATATTCAGGCGCTGTACGCCACTGCATACACGATCAAATTTTTGAACAAATCAAACAATCAGGATTTCGTAGTTGCTAAACTGGAGGGTTTATGGTATTTTGATGAGGACAAATACCAAAACCTCACCATAGAAACATCGCCGCGTCTGGTACCCCGAAGTGAGTGGTATTATACCATCATGATCAGAATGCCGGATTTCGTGAATACTGATCAATGCAAACAGGCCCGTGAATCCGTAGTGAAGAGAAAAGGCATTGTGATGGCTGAAGAGGTTCAATGGCTTGAGCGGGAAGCCGGTAATGTGGTTCAAATGTTACATATCGGACCTTTTGATACGGAGCCCGAATCATTGTTGCAAATTCAGGATTTCATGACAACAAATAACCTCAAAAGAAATGGACATCACCATGAAATATATTTATCCGATTTTCGAAAAACACCTTCCGAAAATTTGAAAACCATTCTGAGAGAACCCGTGAAATAAGATGAAAACACACAGCACCAATTATTTCAATTCTTTCATTGCTATTGCAGATGATTGCCCTGTAGATCATGGCGAAATCCCACCTGTGAAAGGTGATAAAAAGTCTGTGGCGAATATGCAATACGATCTTTTGATCAGGAATCCTTACCGATATACATCTGATGATGTCTTTTTTCAGGTATATGCAGATCGCAATGATCTTACGAAGGATGCATACCGGGAAGCCAGGGAGCATTTCTTTTCAAAAGGACAGCCGTGTTTCAGAGCCTCACCGCTCACAAAGCGATATGGCTGGGGTGTACACAGCGATAAAGAGGGCAAAATTGCTCTTTTCGGTCGTGAAACGGAAGCGTATGAACGTCTGTCAAATGATCCTGACATCAAGGTATATAAAGCGATGAAGTCATCGCGGTAAATGTTGTTTATCATTCATTTTGTAGCTCCACCAGTTCGCCTTTGGTGTCACCGAGGTTTCTGCCCCATTTCGCTATGGCATTTAAGGCTTCAGTGAGGCTTTTTCCGAATTCTGTAAGAGAATATTCCACGCGAACAGGTGGTTTTGATCCAAAGACTTCGCGTTTTATCAGTCCGTCAGCTTCCAGCGCGCGAAGTTGAATGCTCAACATTTTTTCGGTAATCTCGGGTATATGCTTTTTTAATTCGTTAAATCGCATGGTACCACTTTTTAAATACCACAATACTACTGTTTTCCATTTACCTCCAATATATGCCATGGTGATGTCCATGGCGCAGTGATAAATTTTGTCATTTATCTGGTATGCCATATTTTTCTGACTGATTATCATGTCTATATATTTTATAGTAAACCTGTCAAATTTGACAGTTATTGATGAATTCAAACCGCATTTCTAGTTTTGACATTACAAAGATAATTTTCACCGGGAGCTAAATTAATAGTACTTCCTGATTTTTTTACGAAAGTATCACTCACAAATCACTGAAAACTATGACAAAAGCAGGTGTACTGGGAACAGGAATGGTTGGAGTGACCATTGGTTCCAAATTATTGCAACTCGGGTATGAAGTGAAAATGGGCTCAAGAACGAATCACAATGAGAAAGCGGCTGAGTGGGTAATGTCCAATGGTGGAAAAGCCTCTCAGGGAACTTTCGCGGAATCGGCCGCTTTCGGCGACATCGTCATCAATTGCACGAAAGGCGAAATAGCTTTGGAGGCCCTCAAATTAGCCGGGATTGAAAATCTTAAAGGGAAAATATTGATCGACATCAGCAATCCGCTCGATTTCTCGAAAGGAATGCCGCCAACTTTACTTCCGGATATGGTGAATAACAATTCGCTCGGGGAAGAAATTCAAAAGCAGTTTCCGGAAACGGATGTTGTGAAAACACTGAATATCGTGAATTGTGAGGTGATGGTGGATGCTGCGCGGTGCGGTGGGGATGCGACAATGTTTTTAGCTGGAAACAGCGGCAAAGCGAAGAGTGAAGTAGAAAAAATATTGAGAAAATTTGGCTGGAGCGATATCATTGATCTGGGTGAAATCAGACACGCGCGCAGCACCGAAATGATGCTTCCTATATGGTTGAGCATTTATATGGCGACGCAAAATGGATATGTGGGATTTAAAATAGTGAGATAGTTTTTAGTTAATCATGCGTGTATAGATCGCATCAGAAATAGCCTGACTTGTAGAGCATGCAGCACAAATAAAAATTTTCCTAAAACTGAATCACGAAAGAAAACCTTATGTAGCTTCGTATGGGCATGACGGCATAACGCACGCACCCATAAACTCACAATCAAAATGGCTAAGAAAACAGAAGCCCCTTCTAAAGGTGGCAAAACTCCGGCAAGCGCAGGAAAAGCGGCGCCTGCTAAAGATAAAGGCAAAACACCAACCAAGAAAAAATAACCAAAAGGGGCAGGATGAAAATCCTGCCTTTTTTTTGTTTAGACATTGTGTGTTTCGGAAGTAAATAAGTTTTTGGCTTGCAATGATTTTTCCATGAGAGAGATATTAAATATCATGTGAGAACCATTGCCAACAAAAAATTTGAATTGAGCGGAAATCACGGCACCATTACTCACCAATTACTTGATTTGCCGGAAGGAGAAGAATACTGGTTTCGTTATGATCAGAGATTATATCTCCTTTGCGCTGTGCGTTTTTCGAAAATCGAATGTGGTATAAGGCGAGGTTGTCGTTGGCAAGCACAATTTCACTGCCATTGGATAGAACCATTCGGTCGCCCAAATTACCAAGCAGACTGAAGTAGGCATCTTTGGGTATTACAGATATGGGTTGAAATGATTCCGTCATTTCAATTTTTACATCGTTGTGGTTTTTTACCACGATACGCTCAGGCCGTGTCAACGATCTGTTTTCAAGGTGGTCATCCTTGAGTATAAAATGCGGTGGCTCTAATATATCAGCGATCCCCATACCCGAATTTTGGACGGTTTCCGAAATCTTTACGACCTGTAAACCGTTAAGAGTTAATTCTATCGTTCCCCGATTGGTAATTAAAATCATCATCGAGTCTTTGACAGTCATTTGATTGATATTGGTCCTTTTGTCCCCGTTTAGATTTGATGCAAATTTCATGTTCCCTGTTTCGGGTTCGAAACACCCTATAAAGAGATTGCCATCAAGTGCGTAAGATACAGTTTCAATATATCCGTAATTTACCGCGTACAGATGATTGTTATAGATAAACAAGCGACAAAGTCCCACAATTTTTCGAGGGAGTTTATATTCCCATCTAATTTCTCCTTTTGGCGTAAACGCAATAATTTCCTTATCTGTGGCCAGATATATTTCGCCTTCACGAAATACAGCATTCGTGGAAGAATTTTCATTAAATACTTCATGGGTTTTACCCGGAGTCAGAGATCCTCTTTCAGCAAACAGGGCTCTCATAAATCCAAGTTTTGCGTGGAAAAAAGGATTGTAGTAAATCCGGTCCTGGTCGTATACCTGAAATCCCTCACCAGATTTGAGACCGATATATCGAAAACTATTTCTAATAATTGCTATCCCCGTATCACCAACTGGCAAAATGGTTTCTGTACCGAGCCAGGGGCGGCTTAATTTTTTCCAAAGAATTGATCCGTTATGCAGGTTTAGTCCATACAATGAATCGCCTTTTTGGTCGCTGCCAAAAATGATCCCCTCTTTGTTCCACAGTGGCAAAAGCTGTAATTGTGAAGACCAGATGGGCTGTCCGGTCCGGGGATCAAAAGCGTGCGAACCTTCTCCGATCAACATCGGGACGGTATCAATCAGCATAAAAACATCCCTCGAAGAAATGAATTCCCGAATCCACATTGTTTTATTTGCAGATAAATCATATGCACTTAACAGTCCTTTTCTTGTGGATTTTTTATCTGTGTCATGGGCCGATACAGCATACAGCATGTTGGTGCGTGTATCAATATCATAATATAAAAGAGTGTCTTCCACATGGATGATTGTGGCGGCTATATCACCCAGGTCGGAATTGAGCCATTTGACAGGATTATCCTCTGCGGTAAGTCCGGCCTTTTTTTGTGAGAACAGTAAAGTGCTTACTGGAGAAAATAAAATAAACAGGAGGATGAATAGCCGGGCTGGTAGAGGTGTCATGTTTATTTTTCTGTGAATATAAAGTGCTGGTCAGCTGAAAATAATTCAACTTTTTTTTATTCTAAAAACTAAAAACTAAAAACCAGATACTTACTACTTTCTGCTGTACTTCGTCTCCGTCGCTTTAGCCTCTTCCCCTTCCGGAGAAATATTATATGCCGTGATCAATAATTCGTCATCACTCAAAATTTCTATGTCTGTGCGCCATCCCCAATGCTGTTCGATTTCCGGAGTTACATATGCATAACTACCTAAAACCGAAAGATTGTTTGCCCCTCTCTTTCCTTCTGAAAACATGATAGCCGAACCATTGTGAAAGGAATCGACCCATGCAACCTGAAATTTTCCCAATTCGAGATGGTATCCGATAATGGCCATACCCGTGATCGGTTTACCGTCTAAACCTCCTTTGTACTCATGCAGGATGAACCTTCCATCCAGAATTGATTTCATTGATCCACGCACAGGCGATTCATCAGCAAGTTTTCCGGGTTCGAACCAGGTTTTGGTCTTGCCTTGCCAATTACCTACGAGCTTGCTGAGCTGTAAATGGGCTCCGGAAGTTTTGGAAATTTCAAATTTAGACATGAGAGTTTTTATTGAATTTGAGATTGACGAATATAAAGAGGATTGGGTAGCAGATATGAAAACTTGTGGTATTAATTAAAGACGACTTAAAATTCACTGAAATTAAAGCTCGATTTTTCTTTTCTTGCGACATGCTTTTATTCATCACTGACTATTACTTTCCAGGCAGTCTGGCGCTTTTGGCTGTTTTGGCCATCACCATTGTGCGGCACATCCGGAGCAAGCAGGAGCAGAGCGATGCTGTGGTCTATCAGGAAGAACTGCGAAAACGGGAATTGCAGAAACTTCTCGAATCGAGGCAAGAGCGTTGCATATTAGAAGCCTACCCCGAGGCGGAATTTTGGGATATGATTCAAAAAGCAACTGACAGGGCTAAGCCAGGATATACATTTCAACTCGGTGTATTGAGGGATATGTTTTCAGTGCAGACCCCAGACGATTTGATCCGACTTGACAATTTGTACCAAAAACTCATTACCGAAAATATCAGCTACGATCTCACCGCCGCCGCTGCTATTATTTTCAAGAATGGCAATATTCCAACAGCTATTTTACTGATGAACCTGTTTATAATGCAGGGAGAAATATTCTTTAAAAATGCATGCCTCAACCCAAATCTTATTATTGGGAAAAGGTTAGATCATATCGAAGGTCGGGGTCTTGACGACCTGCTGGCAGATCTCTACTTACGTAAAACGGGGGTACTCATTCCATTGATACCGGATCCCGAGATACCCTTTGAGCTCGCCGGGAAACCCTGGAGGCAGAGTGAGTTACCATCGCGGTATGCCGAATTATGGCAGGCCTTTGCGTAATTTTTCCCTGTGAAAAATATTTTAAAAGAAATGTCACAAAAACTTTGCGACATTCCGTTCATGGTTCATAGATCATTGATTTTATCTGCTTTTGAGCACAGGAAAAGTTTGATGAAAAATTTGATTTCCATCCTGAACCCGCACCCTCATCAAAAAGATTCGTGTCGCATCATTTTGATTTAAACCCGGATTGATCACGACTACCTGAGCGCCGCCAGCAAATCCACGGGTAAGGGTTTGTACATTTTTCCCCTGAAGGTCATAAAATGACACTTCCATCGTTCCCCCGGATTTGGCGTTAAAGCCTATGGAAATAGCTTCATTGAAAGGATTGGGATATACATTCATGGGAATTTCATTGAGAAACAGATCACCTGTGCTAACAGTTACATTGTTACAAAGCGTATCAAGGTCCTTTGCCATCACCCGCTGAAACAGGATTTCGTGACCGGCATCATTCAGGTGAATCCCATCACCGGCATCCAGTTCAGGTAATATAAATCCATTTTCGTCGGCTACCCCATTCCAGAAATCAATGGCATAATCTCCATAAATTTCTAAAATAGAATCCCTCAATACTTCCTGAATATCAATTTGATTCGGATTGGTAAAATTTCTTGGTTGAGTGGTGGTTACAAAGGTTAAGACGCTCTCCGCCGCGGCCGCCTGAACCATGGTATCAAAATTTTCCAGTTGGTCTTCCACAGAAAAATTGTTGGCAGCATCATTCGACGGCAGGTTGATTATAATGGCTGCGGGGTCGTAACTCAGAGCAGCTGTGACGTTGCGTTGGGTATCGATATTAATATTGATCCCACCTGGAATGGTGGTGCCTGTAGGTAAGAGGTGATAGGTGGTATACCCGCCCTGAGCCAGATTAAAGATGGGATACCGCGTATCGTTCTGATATATTTCATTGCGAAATTTATTCACATAGGAACTGTCGGGAACTGAGGCTCCCGTACCGGCCGATGTCGATGAGCCAATCACAACGATCGGACAGGTAGCCTGATCAGCAGAGATTTCAAAAACTTCATCACTTTGGTCTGATAAATTTCCTGCAGAAACCCGCACCAGACTTTCGGTGGATGGCATATCGGCTACGGTCCAGGTATAGGTGGTTTGTATGCCCGGCACTGTTTCGATCAGATTCCAACTGTTTCCATTGTCGGTGGAATACTCCAGATCGGCCGATGCCTGCGTGGTGTTTTGCCATTTTATTTCCACTTCCCTGCCCACCTGCCAAAATTCACCTCCATTGGGGTGAAAGACCTCGAGTTGAGCCGTGATGGTGGTGTCTTCCGGGTAGGTCATGATGATGGCACCGAGATAATAAAAGCTGAATGAATTGTTGTTGTTGGGACCGGGAGAGGCGGTAATTTTGATGGTTCCTTCCGCGGTGGGCATCGACGACAGATTGGCGACCATATCGGTATTGCTCGCAGCATCGAGATAGGCGACATCGGAAGTGGCACCTTCTATCAGAAATTGGGTTTCCCGGTTGTCGGTGGCTATCCGTGAACAAAATATGGTGAAATCGTAAATCGCCTCCACATTCAGATTTGAAAATTCCACAGCGCCGGTGGGTTGTTCCTGGTTTCCGAAGAGCACCACATTTCCAAAAAAACTATCGCCTGAAGCTGTATTAGGAATACCGAGAGAAGGGTCGGGGGTCTGCGTACCATCGAGGTTGATGTTGTTAAACGAATCGACCACGGCGATCGATATACCGGTTTGAGCACCGTAAGAATTGAGCAGGTTGTCGACACTGCCCGTATTGGGATTGCCCACATTGTTCCAGGGTGAAGGGGACATTACATTTCCGAAGTCCACCAGGATTGTATCATTTTGCGCCAAAGCGGCGCAAAGGCTACCAAAAAAGCATATGGTGAGGAGTAGAATTTTGTTTTTCATGGGTAAAAGTTTTAGTCATGGGAATTGTTTTTTCACTCTCCAAGGTACTACACCGTTTTACCAATTTGCTTTCATGAAATGGAAATTGGCTAAAATTTAATTTTAGCGTTTTATTTAAATTATTTGATAGAAGAGAAAATTCTTTAATTAAAGCAGTCTCATCTTATTCAAAAATTCAGTAGAATCAATTGAAGTAAATGCTTTTTGAACTCGTTGTGGACCTTTCTCATTGTAAATGCTAAATAAAATTCGATTCAATATTCATAATGAAAGGTTCATTTTTTTAACTGAATTTAGGTCGATTTAAAGTGTTTTTGGGGAAAAGAAGCGCTGCCCGTCATTTAAATTCCCCTGCCTTTTTTGAGAAAAAACCTTACCTTATTTCAGAATGCACATCATCTTGTCAACCCATCTTTCATCCCGTTTAACCCCTGTTCAAAAATTTCCATCCCCACTGGGTTTTTATTCACAAATTGGACTAACTTTGAAAAGCTTTGATTTTCATAAATTTAGAAAGTATCAAGTGCCTATCTTTTGGGTTTAGGGATAGTGATGTCTTCGTTTCTTTGAGCGGGGAGATTTTTATAATGGAAGAAATGGAATGAACGGAGGTGCCCAGCGTTCAAAAGCCATTTTTCGGGATGACTTCAATCGGATAAATATACCCGTGTGACAGGGAATATGTAGTCTTTTTATACACTAGCGTATGAAATTGAAGTTACAATGAATCCACAAGACACCAAAGAAGTAATGGAAAGAGAAATTGCCGATAGATCAGATTATTACATCATAGGCATTGGAGCCTCTGCCGGAGGAATGGAAGCCATTCATTTGCTTTTTGATCACACCCCGGAAGATGGTGTGGCTTACGTCATCATCCAACACCTTTCACCCGATCACAAAAGTTTCATGGCCGAACTACTCGCCAAGCACAGTAAACTCCTGATCTCTGAGGCTGAACACGAAATGTACGTAGAACCAAACAGGGTATACCTGATGCCCCGGGGAAAAAGCATGACCATCAGAAACCGCAGGTTGATGCTTTCAGATATGCCCTCGCGTCAGCCAAACACGGCCATAGATATTTTTCTGGATTCTCTTGCCGATGATATTCGTCAAAGAGCTATTGCCATTATATTATCAGGTACGGGGAGTGACGGTTCGAAAGGCATTGGGTCTATAAAAAAAAATGGTGGATATGTGATCGTGCAGGATCCCACAAGTTCCAAATTTGACGGAATGCCCACGAATGCCATCCAAACCGGTAATGTGGACGTGGTGCTCGCACCGGAACTGATACCCAGAGAGGTGATCGCTTATCTCAAACGTGATATTCTGGAGCACGACTTCGTAGAGCCTATTACTGAAGCAGATGAAGAGGCCCTCATGGAAATAATCCAAATTATCCAGAAGCATACTCCACTCGATTTTACGGATTACAAGCGGCCTACGATCATCAGAAGAATCATCATTCGGATGACTTACAATCACCTGAATTCACTTCAGGGATACATCGATTTCCTTAAAGCCAATCCGGATGAAGTTGCTATTCTGGCCAAACAATTCCTGATCAGTGTTACAAGGTTTTTCAGAGATCCGGAAGCTTTTGACGTAATGCGGGTCAATGTCATTCCGGAAATGGTCAAGAGCAAATTGAACGTAGATACGCTCAAGGTATGGGTAGTGGGATGTGCCACGGGGGAAGAAGCATACTCTCTGGCCATTCTTATCAGCGAACATCTCACGGAACGCAAAAAAAACCTTGAAGTAAAAATCTTTGCGAGTGATATTGACAAGACTGCTTTGATTCACGCGGCCAAAGGCGTGTATACAGAAAGCATCACCAGGGATGTATCCACAGAAAGGCTCAATAAATTTTTCATTCCCCAGGGAAAAAAATTCAAGGTCAGGGAGAATATTCGTAAAATGATCATTTTTGCCGACCATGATATAGTCAAGCAGCCCCCTTACGGGAAAATAGACCTCATCAGTTGTCGAAATTTGCTCATTTATATCAATCCCATTTTACAACACAAAATTCTGACATCGCTCCACTTTTGTTTAAATATGGGTGGCTATTTGTTTTTAGGACCCAGCGAAAGCCTGGGTAGCCTTAAAGAGTCGTTTTTAGAAATCGATAAAAAATGGAAAATATTTAAAAGCGTGGAAGTCATGCTCAACTTTCGCGAAACGACATACAGCGTGCCGGGCTTACAAAAAAACTATGAGAAATTGCCTCAGAGCCCTGCAAAGGTAAGGGGAAAACAGAAGAGTGGACTCACCGAATTCATTCTGCAAACTCTGATTGAAGAAACGGGATACGAAGCCGG
>JBGTLS010000515.1:0-1759 GCA_041744015.1 Cryomorpha sp.
GAAAAATTGAAATCCTCTTCTGCTTCCGTCTTGTCACTCTCCTCCCAGGTTTCTTCCTGTTCATCCTGATTGTCCTCATTTTCGTTTTCCAAGCCTTCTTCCAGGGCTGGATTCACTTCCATTTCTTCTTTAATGCGTTGCTCCAGTTCGACAGTAGGAACCTGCAAGAGTTTCATCAATTGAATCTGTTGCGGGGATAATTTTTGAAGTAATTTTTGTTGTAAACTCTGCTTTAGCATGTTCTAAAATATGTATAGTTTGACCGCTTTTGCGGAAACCGATGGGGAAGTTCCGAATTTTTTTCGACTCTGCATTTTCAATGATGCACCACTATCAGTCGCCACCTGTTTTCCAGACGGTATCTTTTTCCTTTATACAAATACCCCAAACCACCCAGCGCCGTAAATGCAGCTGCGAGTGGATAAACCTCACGGCCTACCAATGGCCTGTCGCCGGTGTTGAGGCCATTGTTGGCAATTGTGAGGAGAAAAAAACCAGGCACAGCGATCAGGGCGCCATTGGCAATACCCCGCACCATTTTTACTTTGGATCGATCAGCCAGGGCTTCGACTTCCCGGATTTTAATTTCTACGTCCTTATTGACAAAAAAGGAGGAGTCGCTAAATCCAACAACGATGGCGGTATTAAAAACTTCCTGGTCTTTGTGTTTAAAAAGAATCTCGTCCCCCACATAATATCTTATCCGGTGTTTGGTTCCCGGTTTTTCCAGAAGGAGGAAAGGTTCCATTTGGGCGCTCAGGGAATTGAACGACAAAAACAGAATAAAGCCAATAAGCGTGATCAAACGTGAATTCAAATCCGTTTTATTTGAATCACAACCAGAGATGGCCTTATTCATATTGAATACATACGTTTTTCGGTTCAGTAAAAAAGCGCATGGCCTCAAAGCCGCCCTCTCTGCCCATACCTGAGTTTTTGATTCCTCCAAATGGCGTGCGCAAATCTCTTTCAAGCCAGCAATTCACCCATACGATGCCTGCATGCACATGTTCGGCTACACGGTGTGCACGTCTGAGGTCGGAAGTCCAAACAGTAGCAGCGAGTCCATAAGGTGTGGCATTTGCATAGTCAACGGACTCCTTTTCTGAATTGAAAGGTTGGATAGTCACCACCGGCCCGAAAATTTCTTCCTGATTGGTGCGACATTCCTGCCCGAGACCTTCTATGACAGTAGGAGCGATGTAGTAACCTTTGCTCAAATCACCGGAGTGAAAAATGCGTTTTCCGCCACAAAGTATTTTACCGCCTTCGTCCTGAGCGATTTGGACATAATCCAATATTTTGTTCATGTGAGATTCGCTCACCACAGCCCCCATTTTGGTGTCATTCAGCATAGGATCACCGGTTTGCATGCGACTCACTTTTTCCATGAAAGTGGTCTTGAATTTCTCATATATCGATGCCTCCACCAAAATCCGCGAACCACACAGACAAATCTGACCCTGATTGGCAAATGCGCTCCGCAGGGTTGTTTTCATCATTTCGTCAAAATCACAATCGGCGAAGATGATATTCGGATTTTTGCCTCCGAGCTCAAGAGATAATTTTTTGAACATCGGACCCGCGATACTGATAATTCGCTTACCCGTATTGGTACCTCCCGTGAAAGAAATGGCTTTAATATCCGGGTGGTGGCTGATGGCGTCACCTGTTTTACTGCCAAGGCCATAAACAATATTTAAAACGCCTTTCGGTAAACCTGCTTCCCTGACAACTTCCGCCAGCAGATGAGCCGTCA
>JBGTLS010000516.1:0-6279 GCA_041744015.1 Cryomorpha sp.
GGTCACCACCACCTGCACGAGGTATTGGTCTCCACGCAAACCACACCACGACTCGACGATGGCGAGTTTCAATCCGTTGTAAAATATCGTGTCGCGAATTACGACGTTGAGGTTTTCAGCTGCTGTGCGCCAACCGGCATACCCGCGAAATTCAAAGTTTGGGGTATTGAGGTCGGCACCTACCGAGAATTTTACATCTGAAAAATCACCGACATCTGTCCACAATTCAAAAAAAGCCGCGCCGTAACCAAGTGCCGAATTGTTGTTGTAAGTAAACCAGGTAAAAGCCGTATCGATCTCCGGAATAGCATAGGACAAGTGGTACATGGGAAACTGATCGCTGTTGCCGGCAGCCGCTACCATGGCCCTGCCCGGGGCGGCATCGATCAATGATTCGATGAAAAGAGCCGGGGCATCGAGTGCGTCGTGCGACCCAAAATAATCACCGAGACTCGCATTGATCACGACAGGTTTTCCGATGGCTTCCGCTTTCGCGAAAATAAATTCCACCGCTTCTGCAATAGACGATTTCCAGTTATCGTGGTTGAAATCAGAAGAAACAATGATTAAATCGGCTAAAGGCGCCACCCCTCGAAAATCGCCAGTGGCCAGGGCATTTCCCGCAGCTACACCGGTCACATTGCTTCCGTGCCCGCCCATATTGGGTTGATCTGAATGATTTGAAATTCCCGCGTTGATTTCCTCGCTGTTCCACTCCTGTCCGTAATTGTACGGCTGAGGCACCCGAAAAGCAAAGGTTTCAGCCTGTGTTTGATCCCAAAGGGCCAGGACCCGGGTTGTTCCATCGGGATTTTGAAAATCGGGATGGTTGATTTCCAGCCCGCTGTCAATAATCCCCAGTATAACGCCTTCACCAAAATTGGGCTGCGTCAAAGGCGATAAACCCTGATGCACAGGTTGGATATTGTTGTTGCCAATCATCAGATCGCTTAGCGCGACAGGGTTCGACTGGCTGTATTCCACGAAAGTGATAAACGCCTGATCATTGATATTTGCGAAAGCGGATCCCGGCAGATTACAGGAAACCACATTCCCAACAACGCCTTTCACCACCCCGCCCGACTGACGTACATGCGTGGCTATTTGCGCTACATCGCCACGAAGATAGATGGGCAGCATTTCGGTGGGTGAAAGCGTTTTCAACCTGGCCCTCAGCTCCATATTGCACAATTCCCGTGTCTGGCCCTCAGCCATAAATGGAAAAAGGACCAACAGAAAAATCCCGAATTTTTGAGCGCGTGTCATGGTGTCACAAGGTATTGATAATGCGGTAAATCTTCGATAAAACTTGCTTTGCTTTCACGAAAGTCCACCCGCATAAAATAATGCTCCATGCCATTGGTTACCGCGAGATAAGGCACTCTGAGCTTGCTGTTATAACGTCCGATCTGATCGAAAGTTTCCTGCTTGATTTGAATGCCCGGCGCTTTGCATTCCACCAGCAATATGGGCTTATTGCAATTGTCGACACAAAGCAAATCAAAACGACCTTTGCGCTGGTGATGAAATACCGTACTTTCGAGCCGGAACAATCCTTTGGGAAAACCTTTTGCAGCAATTAAGTACTGTACAAAATGCTGACGCACCCATTCCTCTGGCGTGAGAACGAGATATTTGCGACGAAGGGGATCAAAAATTTTTCTAATCCCCATTTCTTCCTGAATTTTGAACGGAAATGGTGGCAGATTCAAAGCTTGCATGAAAACGAAAGTAAATGAAAACAAAACAAGATATCGTAAATAATTGGCTTCCGAGATATACGGGTGTGGAGCTCGATGGATTTGGCAGTTACATTTTACTCACCAATTTCAACGATTACGTTTATCGTTTTGCCCAATTTCATGATGTGGAGGTAAAAGGGGCAGATAAGGCAATGCCCAGCGCACATGCCGGTGACCTGAGCATTATCAATTTCGGGATGGGCAGCGCCAACGCAGCC
This sequence comes from Cryomorpha sp., assembly GCA_041744015.1. Lineage (GTDB taxonomy): Bacteria > Bacteroidota > Bacteroidia > Flavobacteriales_D > Cryomorphaceae > JBBQZU01. The sequence continues at coordinate 1,961 of JBGTLS010000516.1, forward strand.
ACGATTATGGATTTGCTCAGTGCGATCAAACCCAAAGGCACTTTGTTTTTGGGAAAGTGCGGAGGTTTGAAAAGCAAAAATAAGGTCGGCGACTGGATTTTGCCCATCGCCGCTATCCGGGGTGAAGGAACAAGTCTCGACTACCTGCCGAAAGAAATTCCGGCCCTCCCCTCTTTTATGCTGCAGCGCGCCGTGTCGTCTACTATCCGGGATTTTGGTCAGGATTACTGGACCGGAACCGTTTATACCACCAACCGCAGGGTGTGGGAACACGACGAAAAATTCAAAAAATATCTGAGATCGACGCGTTGTATGGCCATCGATATGGAAACTGCCACCATTTTTATCGCCGGTTTTGCGAACAAAATTCCTACCGGAGCCATTCTTTTGGTCACTGACGCACCGATGACGCCGGAAGGTGTGAAGACCATAGAAAGTGATAAAATTGTGTCGACTAGTTTTGTAGACATGCACATTAAGATGGGCATAGGAGCCATGAACGAGTTGGCCATTGATGGTCGTTCGGTGAAACATTTGAAATTTTAATGACTTACAACGCCATTCTTGCGGACCTTAAACGCAAGGTTTACAAACCTGTTTATTTCCTCCAGGGAGAGGAACCTTATTATATTGATGTCATCAGCGATTACATTTCAAAAAATGTTCTCGACGAGGCTGAAAAAGAATTTAACCAGTCTGTGGTTTACGGACAGGATGTATCGCCGGAAGACATTGTCTCAATGGCGCGCCGTTTTCCCATGATGGCTCCATATCAGGTCATCATCGTGCGGGAGGCCCAAAACTGGAAAAAACCGGATGGGCTGTTGCCAATCCTCGAAAAACCGGTTGATTCAACCATTCTCGTAATTTGCTACAAAGGAAAAAAACTGGACAAACGCCTTTCCGTCTGGAAAACGTTGAGCAAAGTGGCTGTGACTTTCGACAGCGAAAAAATCAAAGATTACAAAGTCAACGAATGGGTAGCAGAATACGGTCGTGAACGTGGACTGCAAATCGAACCGCAGGCTGCCGCAATTCTGGGAGACTTTCTCGGAAACGATATTGGCAAACTGGTGAATGCGCTGGATCGCCTGCAAATACTCAAAGGCAGGGACGGAAAAATTACGGCGGGCGATGTTACGGAGAATATAGGCATCAACAAAGATTTTAATGTTTTCGAATTGCGAAAAGCTTTGGGCGACAGGAATGTCAAAAAATCCCTCCTCATCGCAAATTACTTCGCCAACAACCAGAAAGAGCACCACATCATCCCGACAATTTACAACCTGTACACTTTTTTCGTTCAGATCATTCGTTACCATTACTGTCCGAATAAAGCCGATAATAAAGCCGTGGCCTCCGCGGTGGGAATCAACCCTTATTTTGTGCAGGATTTGAAGAAAGCAGCTGCAAACTATTCCAAAGAAACTGTGATGGAAGCGATGGCGATATTGCACGACATTGATTTAAAGACCAAAGGCGTTGGCGCGACCAATGCTGAATCAGGGGAATTGATGCGTGAACTCATATCAAAACTGGTACGCATTTCAATGGTTTAAAAGCCCTGATTCTTTGATTCCTGAATTCTCATGTCCACCTGAGTACCGCTTGATTTCACTGCATATATGTTTACATTTGCCCACTTTTAAAAATCACACCGCCATATGCGTACACTTTTACTGAAGCTTTCCGTGCTTGTCGTCACGTTAATTGTTGGATCAGACGCCATGGCCCAATATGGAAATATAAGGGGATTTGTGTACGAAGAAGCTTCCGGTGAGCCAGTGATTTTTACCAATGTTTATCTGCGAGGCACGACAAAAGGTGCTTCAACTGATGTAAACGGGTATTTTTCCATTACGCAAATCGAACCCGGGGATTACACGCTAATGGTGACTTACCTGGGATATGACACACTGAAGCAGAATGTGAAGGCCGTGGCCGGCAAAATTGAAACCCTCAAACTCTTTCTGGCAAAATCATCCATACAGATGGCTACGGTGGAAATTTCTGCAGAAAAACAGGAGGCTCAGAGCAACGTGCAAATGTCGGTGATCAAAGCCACCCCGAAAGACATCAAACAAATCCCAACCATTGGAGGTGTTGCCGATCTCGCTCAGTATCTACAGGTTTTGCCGGGGGTTATTTTCACGGGCGATCAGGGGGGACAGCTTTACATCAGAGGAGGATCGCCGGTTCAAAATATGTTATTGCTGGATGGCATGGTGGTTTACAATCCTTTTCACAGTATCGGTTTGTTTTCTGTTTTTGACACGGAGATTATACGGAATGCAGATATATACACAGGTGGCTTCGGTTCTGAATTTGGCGGGAGGGTATCATCCATCATGGACATTACCACAAAAGATGGAAACAAACGCCGCACTTCAGGACGGTTGGGGGTGAGTACTTTTGGCGCAAACGCCCTTATTGAAGGCCCGCTGGTAAAACAAACCAATGAAGGCCGCGGCTCAGCATCGTATATTTTCTCTGCCAAGAACTCATATCTTGATCAGAGTTCAAAACTGCTTTATAGTTATGTGTCAGAAGACGGACTCCCATTCAGCTTTTTGGATTTGTACGGAAAGGTTTCTTTCAATGCGACCAACGGTAGCAAGTTCAACGTTTTTGGGTTTAACTTCAATGATGCTGTGATTTTTCAGAAAAACAGCAACCTCGATTGGAAATCCTATGGTGGAGGGATGAATTTCGTACTTGTTCCGGAAGGTTCGCCAGTCCTGATTGAAGGTAATTTTTCATTGAGCGATTACAAACTTACCCTCCTTGAAACCAATCCAAATATAGAAGGCGTCAATGCTGCTTTTTACGAAACCCCGCGAACGAGTGAAATCAACAATTTTAACCTCGGACTGAATTTCAAATATTTCAACGGCGACAATGAATTTAAATACGGTATTGATATCACCGGTTTCGGCACCGATCTCACCCTCTTTTCCCCCACCGGTCAGCGCCTGAATCAAAAACAAAACAGCACCGAAGTTGCAGGTTTTGCCGCGTACAAAGTAAAAATAGACAACCTCGTACTCGACATGGGTTTCCGCGCCCAGTACTACGCATCTATCCGCACCCTGCGCCCGGAACCGCGACTGGGTGCAAAATACAACGTAACAAATAAATTCCGACTGAAAGCGGCTACAGGTCTCTACTCACAAAACCTCATCAGCGCCAGCTCCGACCGCGATGTGGTCAATCTGTTTTACGGATTTTTGGTCGCGCCGGAAGATATCCAGTCGGATTTTACCTTGCGCGATGGCTCTTCACGGGAGGTCAGCACTCCGCTCCAAACCTCTTACCACGTCATCGCGGGTTTTGAATACGATCTCACCAACCGGATTTCTGCCAATGTGGAAGGGTATTTTAAGAACTTCACCCAGCTCACCGATATCAACAGAAACAAAATCTACAGCTCCAACACCCCAAATGTTCCGGATATTTTGAGCAATGATTTCGTGATCGAAAATGGTAGGGCAACCGGTCTTGACTTCACCCTGAAATACGAGGATCGCAAATTCTATTTCTGGGCAGTTTATTCACTCAGCAAAGTGGACCGGTGGGACGGTGTAAGGGTATACAGTCCCATATTCGACCGCAGACACAACGTCAACCTTCTGGCCTCCTACAAATTTGGAAAAGCGTTGCTTTGGGAAGTGAATGCGCGTTGGAATTACGGAAGTGGATTCCCATTTACCCAAAACCAGGGCTTCTATCTTTCAGAATCTTTCCAGGGTGGCATCAATACAGATATCACCAGCACCAATGACAATACCCCATCAATACAATATGGTGAGTTAAATCAGGGGCGTTTACCCGACTATCACCGCATGGACTTTACTGTAAAGCGGGTCTTCAATTTCAGTGAATTCTCAAACCTCGAAGCCAGCTTCAGTTTGACAAACCTGTACAACCGGGAAAACATATTTTACATCGATCGCCTTTCCGGCAACCGGGTGAATCAACTTCCACTTCTTCCAAGTGTCGCTTTGGTTTTTGCATTCTGATCCAGAAAACAGAACCTCATACCGACCTGTTTAGACGCTTTTTTTCAACTTTGGGCGAATAAGGTCCTCGTCTACCGACGATATTTTCTACCTTTATGCCCCGTAGTTACATTTCTCAATTCTCGAGCTCATGGGTCAGAAGACCAAGTATATTTTTGTAACGGGCGGGGTTACTTCTTCTCTCGGAAAAGGAATCATTTCGGCATCTCTCGCCAAGCTTTTGCAAGGCCGTGGATATTCCGTCACCATCCAGAAACTCGATCCTTATATCAACATCGATCCAGGCACCCTGAATCCCTA
>JBGTLS010000517.1:0-5217 GCA_041744015.1 Cryomorpha sp.
ATAATGTTGCCAATCCAAGGCACGCCGCTTTGAGAAGCAAAAATGGGATTCAACCGATCAAATCTTACGATGATTCCGCTGAAAAGCAATTGTGGGATAATAACAATCGGGATGAGGATGTAAATAACCTTGGCCGAATTGAAACTCGCTGAAATATTTAATCCCAGTAGATTGGCGAATGAGCAGGCTGAAAAAAGAACCAGCCAGTATTGCAGAGTCATTCCCTGAATTTCGAGTATCAGATTTCCCAAAAGGACGAACAAAAACATCTGAACCGCAGAAATCCCCAACATAATTGTGATTTTACTGAATAGATAACTGCCTTTACTCAAATTCAAAAAGGATTCCCTTTTCCTGATTTTTTTATCGCGAATAATTTCTTCCGAACTCACGGTGAGTCCAATAAAGAGCGCGACAATCACGGAAATAAAAATGTAAACCGGGATATTTTCGTTTTCACGAAAAATGTAATCTCCGTGCAATCCGGATGGATTGAAAAAACGCATGAAGAAAGCCAGTATGATAGCAAGTACCGGCGCTTCCAAAAGGTTGATCAGGACGTACTGCCTGTTCGTTAATTTGGAAAGTACGTCCCGGGTGATGAATACACCAAATTGTTTGAGTTTTCTGGGTATTGTAAAATTGCTTGCGGGCAATCGCTCTGCCTTTTCAATCCTTTCCGGATCGAGTTCGAGGTGTTTGCGAAAAAGACTGTTCCACTCGACGGGCGATATTTTTCGCTGGTGTGTGAGGTTTCCAAATTCGTCAACAACCTTGGACTCAATGATATTAAAAACTTCCTCTGTCTTCACATTTCCACAGCGAATACATTCCGCCTCGTCGGAATTGACGTGGCTGACCATGCGCTTGAAATATACCAGGCTGTCCACCGGATTTCCATTGTAGATGGGATATCCACCATTATCAAGTACCAGCAACTTGTCAAACATTTTAAAAATGTCGCTCGAAGGTTGGTGAATCACCACAAAGATCATCTTGCCTTTTAAACTCAATTCTTTGAGCAGGTCCATGATGTTCTCCGAATCGCGCGATGAAAGCCCCGAAGTTGGTTCATCGACAAACAAAACCGCCGGCTCACGAATGAGTTCCAAAGCGATATTCAATCTTTTTCTTTGTCCACCGCTGATCGTTTTGTCAAGCGGGTTTCCGACTTTCAAATTGCGCGTTTCTGACAGTCCCAATGTGGAAAGCATTTCTTCTACCAACTGCACAATTTCTTCCTCGTTTTTTTTGCCGAAGCACAATTTGGCATTGTAAAAAACATTTTGAAAAACTGTGAGCTCTTCAATCAGTAAATCATCCTGGGCCACGTATCCGATCAATCCTTCGATTTTTTCTGATTCATGGTGAATGTCAATTCCATTGAGTGTTACACACCCTTCGCCCGGAGTCAGGTTTCCATTGAGCACATTGAGCAGGGTCGATTTACCACTTCCGCTCGCCCCCATGATGCCAATGAGCCTTCCCGATTGCTCGGAAATATTCACATCGTGAAGTCCGACATTTCCATTTTTAAAGCGGTAGAAAACATTGGAAGCGCTAAAAACGATCTTTTCCTGGTTTTTATCTTTCAGGAAAGCACCGATAATGTCACTGTAGTAAATAGGTTTAATCTTCGATCCGCGGATGGAAGCCCCCTGATTCAGCACATAAAATCTGTTGCTGTATACCAGCTGACCCGAAATATTGTAAGTCACTTCGCCGCGGTATTTGATGAAATGCATGTTAACACTTGGAAGGCGCAACACGCGGATGTAACCTTCAATTCCGGGAGCCAGCAGATGTCGACCAAATCCGGCACCCGAGTCGGTGCTATCCGTGATGTACATCACGTTTGGTGAGTCGATCAACTCTGTTTCCTTTTCTTCCACGAAGTATTTGACAAGGCCAAATTCTTCCATGTCAAAATTAAATGTTGAGGCAGCCGTGTTTATGAAATCGTTTTCCAGTTCATTGACCTCTTCATGGGTGTGAATGAATTCCAGAATTCGAATGAGTACAATGGTTTTTTGTCTTTGGGTAAGTTCTTCGTTGATCTGGGTGCAAATACGGAGTATTTTGACGGAGTTTACGGCAGTGCGTTTCTGAAAACCATTTTTAACGGCCGATATTTTTTGGTAACTCTCCAGATACGCATCAAAAAGCGTGAGGTGTTCGGTGACGAGTTTGGCCGGAAGTCTTTCCCGTAGAAATGATTCAACTATTTCCCGGCCGCTCAGGTCATTTTTTTGACTCAGATCGACTCGTGCAATGATTGCAAATAGTTGTATAAGCGCTTTCAGAATGCGTTCACTCATAGTTCAGGGGGGCTGAATAAGAGGTGTAGAGAATGGGAAAAATTCCTGTGCTCTGGTTTTCTATCTTTCAAAACCAACAAGTAGTACGGCACAACCGGAGGTTTGTTTCATCACATCAAGCCTTGCTTCAATGCGCGCCGAGATGGTCGATTTAAATTCAAAATCCCAATACGGACTGTTGTTGTGGTTTTCATTTGTAAAGAGCAGATTGTCTTCCTGATCGTACAGGGAAAAGATCAATTGCTCCTTTTCCATACCACTAAAAGAAACAATTCTGTAGTTGGCTCCACCATAAAAAGTGGTATAAAATTCCGCCACCTGATCATCATAAATCAGTGATCGGTAAGATTGTCCGTCAGATATGAAATTGGTACTCATATACTTTTGGGCGTAATGGGCAGTGCTATCGCATTGAGCCATCACCTTGCCCGAACAAAAGCTGAGCGCAGATAAAACGAATATGATCAGCGTGAGATTTTTCATAGGATTATTGGATGATTTGGGTGCGGAGCGCCTTGATTTTTTCAGTAATGGAAGCAAGCTGTTCATCACTCAATTCAAACTTTGTTTCACTGTGAATGATCGTCTTTTTCTTGTTTTCATCCGTCACGGGATCCTGAAAAGTGTACCTGGAATTGACATCGTTGTACATTGTTTTCAACTCCTCAATCGATTTCAAAATGTCTCCTTTTCGAAATTCTGCATCTGCCGCGGTATTTAGTACCTCCGTCAGGGTTTTAATTGCACTTTTTTGCTCAGCCAGCCTGTCTCGTGCTTGTTGATTGCCTTTGTTGGCAGTGAGGGCAGTAAGATATGTCGATTCAATCCAACCACCAGTCAGCACCAGTGCGGCAATATCAAAACGTTCGTTCACTTTGAGATAATTGTCAGCCTCTTCGTAAAAACGGCCGCTGAGGATAAGCAGGGAATCAGAATTGCCTGCATTGGCTCCAAGTCTGTAAACCAGATCCTGATCGATCGCTCCTTTAATGCCAAGCTCGGTTGCCAGCATATCCACAGCCTTGTAATACTGAAGCGCAGATTGCCCGTCGTCAAAAAGTGAAGCATAAGCCATCTCTGTTCCATACACCCCCAGATTGATCGCACGCAGGGTATTTGTCTGATAATTGGACGCGTTTTGTGGTTTGTTCAGCACCGATTTATCGTAGGGTGATTTAGAATCTCTGATCAAAATGGCGGTCTGAATGGGCGAAGGAATGCTAAAAAGCTTACCTGATACGTTAACAATGCTCGTTTTAACACTGTCAACATGTACGTCCAGCATATCGTCCGAAGACCTCACGCTCTGTTCACCACACGATGAAAGCAAGATTCCAGCGGCAATGACTGTTAAAAACCGATGGGATGTTCTTTTGAATATGTTCATTTCTGAATTTTAAGGGGTAGTATGAAAGTATATAAAATTGTACGGTTCACAGATAAATATGCAGTTACTTACGACCATACACTTGTTCGCTTTAATGTGCGTACCAGGACGAATCCCGAGACAACCACAATCGCCATAAAAATTCCAGCCTCCCTGTAATCGCCAAAAATAAATTTGCCCGTGGCGAAAAGTACACCATAGGTCATAGCGATAGAAGCCAGCCAGCATACGAGCAAAGACCTCAGATTGTTCCCGGATTTCTGGTCGTTTGATTGAAATATTTTCCAGTATCCGTCGGGTCTAACCTGACGGTAAAAGCGCTCAAGGGTTTGCTTGCTTTCAGGTTGGGTGGCATAGGTCACAAGTATCCAGGCAACGGTGGTAAAACCCACAGTGAAAAAATAACTATCCGGAAATTTCCAACCAAAGACGAACCTTGAGAGCGCAAAAGCGACAAAAGGAGCAATGGTCGCAGTGATTTCACTCCATGCGTTGATGCGCCACCAATACCAGCGTAGGATCAATACAAGTCCAAGCCCGGCACCGCATTCTAAAATAAACTCCCAGACGCCTTTGATGCTTGTCATGTGCACGGTAACATACAAGCCCAAAACCATCAGTAGTAAAGTGACAAGGCGTGAAGCTCTGACGAACTGCTTTTCTGATGCTTCGGGAGCCATGAATCTTTTGTAAACATCATTCACCAGATATCCGGCACCCCAGTTGAGTTGCGTGGAGATTGTACTGAGGTAGGCTCCCAGAAATGATGCAAGCAGGATTCCTTTTAGGCCTGTCGGCAAATAGTCGCGCATCGCCCAGACGTATCCCACACGCAATTCGGCCCCGTTTAACTGTGGATACAGCACCATACAGGCGAGGGCAACAAGAATCCAGGGCCAGGGACGCAAACAATAGTGGGCGATTTGAAACAACAGTGTGGCGTACACCGCACCTTTTTCCGTTTTCGTACTCATCATCCGTTGTGCTACATAACCTCCGCCTCCAGGTTCCTGACCGGGATACCAACTTCCCCACCACTGTATACCGATGTAGGCAAAGAAAGCACCCACGCTGATAGCCAGGGTTTGACCGCCATTTCCATTTGTGCTGAAGTCAGGAAAAAATTGAAATGTGGAACCTGGTAATTTATCCTGCAAACCAGCAATTCCTCCCACTTCTGGGACATTCAAAACCACGAAGGCGAGCACAATGGTGCCGACCATCGCCAGACAAAACTGCACCACATCTGTTACTGCCACCCCCCAGATGCCCGAAAGAGAAGTGTAAACCGCTCCCAAGAGCATGGTGGCAGCCAAAACCATATATGTTGTGGAAGTATCCAACCCAAAAAATTCCTGAATGATCGTAATCATGGCAAGATTCACCCAGCCGATGATCAGTACATTCATCGCCAGACCGAGATATACCGCTTTAAATCCACGCAGAATCGCAGCGGGTTTTCCTCCATACCGCAGTTCGATGAGTTCTATTTCTGTGAGTACGCCGGCCCGG
>JBGTLS010000518.1:0-2293 GCA_041744015.1 Cryomorpha sp.
AAAATACAACCGTATCCTGAAGCGCAATACTGTGCACAGGGAGATTAAATAATTAAGCCATGGCTAAGAAAACCGTAGCGACCCTACAGACCGGTTCTGGAAAGAACCATTCAAAAGTGATTAAAATGATAAAGTCACCAAAAACTGGTGCTTATTCATTCAAAGAAGAAATCGTAACCAACGATCAGGTAAGCGATTTTTTTAAAGATAAATAAGGCATTGTGCCTTTGAAAAATTCAGGCTTTTTCCACCTATTGGAAAAAGCCTTTTTTCGTTTTTAGCAAAATGGGACTATTCAATTTTTTTTCGCGCGACAAAAAAGAAAAGCTGGATGAAGGTTTGGAAAAAACCAAGACCAGCGTTTTTGACAAGCTCTCCAAAGCAGTGGCGGGCAAATCGAAAGTCGATGAAGATGTACTTGACAACCTTGAGGAAGTCCTGATCAGCTCTGACGTGGGTGTGAATACCACGCTGACCATCATCGAGCGCATCGAAGCCCGCGTGGCTCGTGACAAATATCTCGGGACAGACGAACTCAACCGCATTCTCAAAGAGGAAATAGGGGCCCTGCTCGACGAAAACAATTCGGGAAAAGAAACGGAATTTGTTGTACCCACCATCCACAAGCCATATGTAATCATGGTGGTCGGAGTGAATGGTGTCGGAAAAACAACGACCATTGGAAAACTGGCTTACCAGTTCAAAAAGAGCGGAAAAAGTGTTGTGCTTGGAGCTGCTGATACTTTTCGCGCAGCAGCGGTTGAACAGTTGAAGATATGGGCTACGAGGGCTGACGTGCCCATCGTCCAACAGGGCATGGGTGCCGATCCGGCTTCAGTGGCTTTTGATACGCTTCAGTCGGCAGTGAGACAAAACGCCGATGTGGTCATCATAGACACGGCAGGGCGTCTCCACAACAAGATAAACCTGATGAACGAATTGTCGAAAATCAGAAAGGTCATGGACAAAGTGGTCGACGGCGCTCCCCACGAAGTATTACTGGTACTCGACGGTTCCACCGGACAAAACGCCATTGAACAGGCGCGTCAGTTTACCCTGGCCACAGAGGTGACCGCTCTGGCCCTCACCAAAATTGATGGTACGGCCAAAGGTGGGGTGGTGATCGGTATTTCAAACGAGTTGAAAATTCCCGTGAAATATCTCGGTGTGGGAGAAGGAATGGAGCACCTGCAGGTGTTTAATAAATATGAATTTGTCGATTCGCTTTTCGCGAAATCATTATGAAAACGAAAACCCTCAAAAAGAATAAGGTCAATGTCGTGACCCTCGGCTGCTCAAAAAATATTTTTGACAGTGAAACGATCATGGGTCAACTCAAGGCCAATAAATTTGACGTGGTTCACGAAAGTGATGAAGGTGATGCATCTATTGTGATCATCAATACCTGCGGATTCATTGACAATGCCAAACAGGAAAGCATCGATACCATCCTGCAGTGGGCTGACGCCAAAAACAGGGGGATGGTCGATAAAGTATACGTCACAGGATGCTTGTCTGAGCGATACAAACCAGACCTCGAGAAAGAAATCCCGGATATCGACGCTTATTTCGGTACCCGTGACCTGCCCCGCCTGCTGAAAACGCTTAAAGCGGACTACAAACACGAACTTGTCGGTGAGCGTTTGCTCACCACACCTGTGCATTATGCGTATTTCAAAATCGCAGAGGGTTGTGATCGGCCGTGTTCATTCTGTGCCATTCCCCTGATGCGCGGAAAACACCTGAGCACACCGATTGAAGAATTGGTGACAAGGGCGAAGGCCCTGGCGGCAAAAGGCACAAAAGAACTCATCCTGATCGCGCAGGATTTGACATACTACGGACTTGATCTGTATAAAAAACGCGAACTGGCCAAATTGGTTGAACGACTTTCAGAGGTTGACGGCATTGATTGGATACGTTTGCATTACGCCTTTCCCAGCGGCTTCCCTATGGAGGTGCTCGACGTGATGCGCGAACGCGAAAATGTGTGTAATTACCTCGACATTCCTTTGCAACACGCGAGCACACGTATGCTCACAGCCATGCGACGGGGAATTACCAGAGAGAAAACCACAGATTTAATTCACCGGATTCGCGAGCGGGTCCCCGGAATTTCAGTAAGAACTACCCTGATTTCAGGTTTTCCCGGCGAGTCCGAAAGAGATCATGAGGAAATGCTCGAATGGGTGGATGAAATGCGGTTTGATCGTCTGGGCGTTTTCACATACTCCCACGAAGAAGATACCCACGCCTACAAATTGGTGGACGATGTTCCGCAGGAAGTGAAATC
>JBGTLS010000519.1:0-2581 GCA_041744015.1 Cryomorpha sp.
ATCAAACACCTCACTTTCATTCATCAGGGCTTTAGCTCTACCTTGGCGGACTTATCACACTCCTTCATCATTAAAAGTGAAATTTACAACCTTTGCGTCTTAGCGCCTTTGCGAGAAAAGAGTTTTTTACACTTTGGTTGCGTCACACAAGGGCTTCAGCCCGCCCTTGCACCCTTTTCTCCGCGTTCAGTTTTATCGTTTTACCAACCGCTGAGCCCGGCGGATTCCATCCCCTTCAACGATCACAAAATAAACACCCGCAGACAAATGAACCACCGACGCTACAAGGATGCCATTTTCAGATAGAATAGCTCCGCGGTGCAATACGTCCAAAAGTTTGCCGCTATGGTCCATCAAATGAACGGTCCACTCATTGGATTGAAATCCACTGAGATCAATCGCGAGCTGGTCGGCGGTCGGATTGGGGAAAATACGGATGTTTCCGTTTGACATATTGCTTTCCGCAGTACTTGTAGTTCCTTCGATTACTGTGAAACTACCGACCATGCCGTGTGATAGGGCATGCGGTGAACACACATAATGGTATACGCCCAATACAGTTGGTACATACTGAAAAAAAGTATCCGCGGGTGCCTGCCATATATAATCGAACGTCATGGCTCCGGCAGGAATATCGCTGGACGTAACCGTGTGAACCATAAAAGGATGATCAAGCGGCAACCATTGTATGGTATCTCCAAGTTCAACAATAAAGGGTGATTCGGGCTCGATGAATTGCAAATAACCATCCCATACCCTTACCACATGTACCGTCGACTGAGCCTGTGAAGCCATAAGAAAAAGTCCGCTTACCAGGAGTAGTAATTTCTTCATTTTGATTGGTTTTTTAATGATATTTAAATTAAAAATTCAGCGTGCTAAATATACTCAAAATCAAGTTTCTTCTACCTGGTGAGTAGTTGGTGGTTGGTAGTGGATAAAAAAAATACGCCGGTGTGCAATAGAAAGGAATTAAATGGGCCAGGGGTTCGATCCATTTGCGGGATGATAACAATTCCTATTGCCTGCCTATCATGAAGGTGTGAAAGTCATGCCTCCCTTCATGTTTATTGTCGAAAAAACAGGAACACTATCCGTGCTATCCGTGCAATCCGTGAGCTCAAAAAAATGTCAGCTGAAAGAAAAAGCGTCGTCCGGCGCCCTACCCTGGTTGCGTCACACAAGGGCTTCAGCCCACGCTATGCGCCCTTTTCTCTGCGCCCCCGCGAAACCATTGCGCCCCTGGGTTTATTTAATCACCCTCACAAGAACATGTCTTACTCCCCAAAAAAAAAAACGGGAAATCCCCTAGGAAATCCCGTTTATTACCCGTCATCCTAAATCAAAAAATAGATTCTTCACTCCACAAAAGCTCCGTTCTGATGACAAAACTCCGAGCTACAGCAATCGTAAATCCCAAATCGTAAATCGTAAATCACCCTTAATTCCCCAGGTAGATAAAGGTGTTTACACTCAATGTACGGGGCCTTACGTCGAAATTTACTTGTGTAACACCACCGTTTATGCTGCTGGCAATTGCACTGTGTCCGTGAGCGGCCATGGCCGTCCCCGCAAAAGTTGCACTGTGGGTGTGCGCGTTCATCGTATGGGTGTGAGCCCCGCTCTGTTCTGTTTCTATGTAATGATTATTCCCGTTGAATTTGCTTGCATCACCTGTGGGAAATTGACCGTTTGTATTGGAGAAATTACCATCATCCTTTTGAACCATATTCAGGTTGTGTGAGTGTGCACCTGCACTTTGCATGGTCGAGGTGGTATTGCCTACCGATACGGTACCCGCCGGTGTTCCGGCAGAACTTGAAGCGATGATAATGGCCGGAGCGACATTCGGCAATTGATTTTGCTGGATGGCTCTGCTGTTTGCTCCCGATACGCTGCCAATCTGCGCACCATTTTGCCCCAGATAGGCATTGGTGGCATCTGGCAAATCGCTGGCAAGACCCATCGCGGCTGCTTGTGACTGCTGCGTGGCTGATAAGGAAGAGATAGCTCTCCCGTCCAGTTTCACCCAACCGTTGTGGTCAGCGGGTTGAAAACCTTGTTTGATATCCCCAATCTCATACGAGAAATGGGTAAGGTCGGTGATCTGGCTTTGGGCTATGGAAATCCCTGTTGATTTGTCCCATGCTGCAAACTCCGGGTCCGTTTCGGTATAGCTGTCGAGTTTGGCATTCCAGTTATCCGTATCCTCTGCGGTGATACCTGCGGCTGGAGATGCGGCAAACACCGGATCCGTTTCATCTGCATTGGTGAAATGATTCAGATCAGTTATTTGGCTTTCGCTAATGGCAATTCCTGCCGACTTGTCCCATGCCGCAAATTCCGGGTCTGTTTCGGTGTAGCTGCCGAGTTTATTGTCCCAATTTTCTGTATCGGCACCTGTAATGCCCGCTGCAACAGATGCCGCAAACACCGGATCCGTTTCATCCGCGTTGGTGAAATGATCCAGATCCGTAATTTGGCTTTCGCTGATGGCGATTCCTGCCGATTTGTCCCATGCTGCAAATTCCGGATCTGTTTCAGTGTAGCTGTTAAGTTTATTGTCCCAATTTTCTGTATC
>JBGTLS010000520.1:0-2020 GCA_041744015.1 Cryomorpha sp.
CTTTCACATAATAGTGGTCATCATCCTCGCCAATACATTCAAAGCCGCGCACATTGTTTTTCAATATCAGCCCGTCGTAATTTTTGGTGAAAAGCAAATTGCTGCCACCACCCAATATCATATGCGAAAGCTGATTGACCGAATCGTCGGCAAAAATTTCTTCCAGGTCTGCGCTGTTTTCGAAAGTGCCAAATGCTTTTGCCTCTGCCTCGATACCAAAAGTGTTCAGATTTCTTAGCGAAACATGGTGAGAAATGCTCATTGGCGGGATTTAGTAAATGAAGGAGATAGGATCGCTCGTCCTCACCGCTTGTCAGAATTTGTAACAATGCGGTGCGACCAGAGCAATTTGAGAAAATCGAGATAAACAATTTTGGGTTCAGATTTTTTCAGGTAGGCTATGAAGTACGGTTCATAAACAGAGAGCACCACGGCCATCAGGCGTTGCATTTGCCATTTACTGATCTGATTGTATTTTTTGGTAAACCGGATTTCCTCTGCCGGGATTTTACCTGATTGAACAAGAAGCCAGGCATTTTCCGTCGCCTGTTTAGCTTTTTGGAGAAAATCTTCCGTGTGATCAAGGCCCGCATGAACAACGGGATTTTCGATGTGAAGAACAGGGATTCGGCGATTTTTTAATTCATATGCGAATAGACTGTCTTCAAAACCGTAATGGGTCAGACTTTCGTCAAAACGCACAGATTGAAATATCTTTTTCGCTACAGCGAAATTATTGGTTTTAAAGTGCAAATGTGGGTCGTTGATCCGGGTGTGTAAGTCTTTGGCTTCACGTTCCACGCCATAGGTATAATGGAGCAAATAATCTTCATCCGTTTGGGGAAGATATTTGGTGCCTCCGTAAACAACCTCAATCTCTTTCGTCTCAAGGTATCGACTTATAAAGTAAGATTGGTCAACCTGGGAATCGCAGTCCAGAAAAAGAAGGAATTCAAATTTTGCCTTTTCAGCGAGCATATTGCGAATGGCCGCCCTGCCAATGTTTTTCGGATTGGCAACGTACTGCACGTAAGGTAGAGATGAGAGGTTGGCGTTTTCGGTGAGATGTTTGGTGCTGCCATCTTCCATTACGATGATTTCGTAATCGATGCCGGCTGACTGGCATTGTTTGTCAAGTTCGTTCACCAATGAACTGACAGGATAATTATATACCGGAATGAGGATGGAGAGCACGGGAATATTATTCAGTGGTAACGGAATTGTCTTCACATCGGATAATGCGGGACGAGAATTTTTTCATGTGCACGTAATCATGGGTAGCCATAAGCACAGCCCTGCCTGTTTTGCTGATGGTATACAGCAGGTTCAGGATTTCTTCAGTCGTGGCCGGATCCAGATTGCCAGTTGGCTCATCGGCGAGAATCAAATCGGGATCGTTGAGCAAGGCTCTGGCTACCACCACGCGTTGTTGTTCTCCGCCTGAGAGCTCGTGGGGCATTTTGTAACCTTTGGTTCCAAGACCCACTTTTTCCAAAACTTCCTGCATGCGTTCCTGAATGGCCTTTTTGTCTTTCCACCCGGTGGCTTTGAGCACAAACAGCAGGTTGTCGTTCACACTTCGGTCGCGCAAGAGCTCAAAATCCTGAAAGACTATTCCGAGTTTTCTGCGGAGGTATGGCACCTGTTTTCTTTTCAGGTTGGTGAGGTCAAATTCGCCGACATGGCCGGTTCCGACTTTAAGTGGAACTGCGCCGTACAGCGTTTTGAGGATACTGCTTTTGCCGCTGCCTGTTTTCCCGATAAGGTAGACGAAATCACCTTTGTTCAACTGAATATTGACATCGGACAAGACCAGGTGATCGCCCTGAAAAATAGTGGCATCCTTAAGTTCGACAATGGTATCAAGTGCCATTTTTGAAATTTGCGTAAAGTTAAGATAATTTTGACAGACGGGTCGCGTTATAACCTCCGTAAAAACCGGCGTGGAGACCTTTATTCTTCACAAAATTGCGTTTAAAACTTTTGCATTCTGCATCCATAATTACCCTGCCACTGCCTT
>JBGTLS010000521.1:0-5493 GCA_041744015.1 Cryomorpha sp.
GTACCGGTAAACTCAATTGAAATTATTGACCTTTCCGGAAAAGGGATTTTCCATTCGTCCAATCCCCAACCAGATGCATCCATCGACATCACCGGAATACAGCCCGGCCTCTACATCGTAAAGCTCAACACATCTCAGGGCCTCCTCACCCAAAAACTGGTGAAGCAATAAGCCGGCTATCAGATTTTTAAGGCAAGTGTTATTCATACTCCACTTAGTACTAAGTATTAAGTACTAAGTACCAAGCACTAAGTACATTCGACTTAATACTTAGTACTTAAGACTTAATACAACCCAAAACACTAATTTCGCACCGCGAAAAAACCCACCATGCACAGAACCAATACTTGCGGCGAATTACGAATTTCTGACAAAGGAAAAACAACGACCCTTTCCGGATGGGTGCAGCGATCACGCGATCTGGGAGGCATGACCTTCGTCGACCTGCGCGACAGATATGGCATTACCCAACTGGTGTTTAACATGGAACACAATGCCACTCTTTGTGAACAAGCCCGCAAACTGGGCCGGGAATATGTGATCAAGGTAACCGGTGCCATTCACGAACGAAGCAATAAAAACGCAAAACTCCCGACGGGAGATATCGAAGTGGTGGTGGAAAAACTGGAACTACTCAACGCGAGTAAAACACCTCCTTTCACCATTGATGATGACACCGATGGAGGTGATGAATTGCGCATGCAATACCGCTATCTCGACCTTCGCCGCAATACGGTGAAAGAGAAACTTATACTCCGCCACAAACTCGCCATAGCAACACGCGCTTACCTCGACAAACAGGAATTTCTTGAAATTGAAACGCCCTATCTCATCAAATCGACACCGGAAGGTGCGCGCGATTTTGTGGTACCGAGTCGCATGAATCCGGGAGAATTTTATGCCCTGCCACAATCTCCCCAAACGTTCAAACAGTTGCTGATGGTTTCGGGTTACGACAAGTATTTTCAAATTGTGCGATGCTTTCGGGATGAAGACCTGCGCGCCGACCGGCAGCCGGAGTTCACCCAGATAGACTGCGAAATGGCATTCGTTGAGCAGGAAGATATCCTCGACACTTTTGAAGGTCTCACCAAACACCTTTTTCAGGAAATTCTTCAGGTATCACTTCCCACATTCGCACGCATGGACTATGCCACAGCCATGGAAAAGTACGGATCCGACAAGCCGGATATCCGGTTTGGAATGGAATTCAAAGATCTTACAGAAAAAATGCAGGGCCACGGTTTCGGCATTTTCGACAATGCGGCTTCGGTACTCGGTATCGTGGTAACCGGTCAGGCAGAATATTCGCGAAAGCAAATTGATGCCCTGACCGAATGGGTGAAGCGGCCGCAAATTGGCGCAAAGGGTATGGTGTATATCAAGTACCAAGGAGAGGGAATCGTCAAATCATCTGTCGATAAATTTTACAGCCCTGAAACGCTGGAAGATATTTGTCTGGGTATCGGCGCCAAACCGGGAGACCTCATCCTGGCGCTCAGTGGCAATACAGATACCACCCGAAAACAATTGGGGGAATTGCGTCTGCATATGGCCCGCGAACTCAACCTCCGCATTCCGGAAGTTTTTGCACCGCTTTGGGTCGTGGATTTTCCGCTGCTCGAATGGAATGCCGACGACAACCGGTTTTTTGCCATGCACCACCCTTTCACCTCACCCAAGCCCGAAGACATTCACCTGCTGGAGAACGAAGCAGGAAAGGTGCGCGCAAATGCATACGATCTGGTGATCAACGGCGTGGAAATCGGCGGCGGATCAATCAGAATTCACGACCGGGCGCTTCAATCCCGGATGTTTGACATTCTTGGTTTCACATCAGAAGAAGCCCAGGCCCAATTTGGATTTCTGATGAGTGCTTTTGAATACGGTGCGCCTCCCCATGGTGGAATTGCTTTTGGCTTTGACCGCCTCTGCTCGATGATGGGTGGTTCCGAAACCATCCGCGATTACATCGCTTTTCCGAAAAACAATTCTGGTCGGGACGTCATGATCGATGCGCCGGCAAAAATCGATGAAAAACAGCTGGAAGAGTTGTCGATTAAGCTGAATGTTAAGCCCTCTTAAGAAGTTTTTGCGAAAGCAGCTAAAACCTCCACCGCCCGGTAAGCCCAAAGGTTTCCGGCACCCACTCTGTGGTGGTAAAACTAATGGTGGGTTTGAAATCCAGGGTGAATTCTATCGGAATCTGATCAAATCTGTAACCGATACCGGCGATTAAATCGGCGCCCACATTCAACATTGGCTTTTCCCACGCCGGATTGTCATTGGGTCGGATGTTGCTCCTGCGGTGAATTCCCATATGCAGCCCACCGCCATAATACCAGAACAGACCATCCACTGTGGCAAACGCATGGTGTCGCTGAAACAATCCTGTGAGAGCCACTCCTCCCCAACGCGCGGTGAAAATGCCTTCTATCGCATGTTTTTCGGTAATCATTTCCCGATAGGAAAAACCACTGCCATATGCCCATCGCACCCCGGCAGCGCGCTCATTGGTCTGGCCCACAGCAAAAAAGGAGCTCCCAAAAAGAGCTCCTGTTAAAATGATTATCCGGATATAGGCTTTCAAGGGTTAAAGGGTTCCGCGCAATTCCTGTTCACGCTCGATGGCTTCGAACAGGGCTTTAAAATTGCCTTTTCCAAAACTCTGTGCACCTTTTCGCTGGATGATTTCAAAAAACATCGTGGGCCTGTCGAGTACGGGCTTTGTGAAAATCTGAAGCAGGTAGCCCTCGTCATCACGGTCGATCAGAATGCCCAATTCGCTGAGGGGAGCGAGATCTTCATCAATTTTGCCCACACGATCAAGGACGGTGTCGTAATAAGTCTGTGGCACTTTGAGAAACTCCACGCCGCGTTTTTTCAGGAGAGAAACAGTCGCGATAATGTTGTCTGTGGCGAGCGCGATGTGTTGCACACCTGCTCCGTTGTAAAAGTCGATGTATTCTTCGATCTGCGATTTCTTTTTGCCCTCCGCGGGTTCGTTGATTGGAAATTTGATTCGGCCATTTCCATTGCTCATCACCTTGCTCATCAAAGCGGTATAGTCTGTCGAAATGTCCTTGTCATCAAAGGAAATCAACTGGGCAAAGCCCATGACTTTCGCATAAAAATCAACCCACTGATTCATTTCACCCCAGCCAACATTGCCCACCATATGGTCGATAAAACGAAGTCCGGTTGGAATTGGCTTGTATTCGGTTTTCAGGGGTTTGTACCCCGGTAAAAACGTTCCATTGTACCCGCTTCTTTCCACAAAAATGTGAACTGTCTCGCCATAGGTGTGAATTCCGGAACGCACCACATACCCGTTTTCGTCTTCCGTGCGTACCGGTTCCATGTACGATTTGGCTCCCCGACTGGTCGTTTCCTGCCAGGCTTTGGTGGCATCGTCCACCCAAAGTGCGATTACTTTTACCCCATCACCATGGTTGGCTATGTGCGCATTGATTTCACCGCCAGGCTGCATGGGAGAAGTGAGCACGAGGCGAATTTTATCCTGTTGGAGCACATAACTTGTTTTGTCCTTTACCCCAGTTTCAAGGCCGGCATAGGCCATATCCTGAAAACCAAAAGCCGTTTTATAATAATGCGCTGCCTGCTTGGCATTGCCGACATAGAGTTCCACGTAATCGGTGCCGTTGAGTGGAAGGAAATCCTGAGCATCGGGTATGATTTTCTTAAGATTCAGTGGGGCCGAGATGGGTGTATTCATGGTAAAAACATTTGCCTCAAAACTACGAAAAATCGAAAGACATCCGGGAATTCGGAGTTGGGAATTGGGAGTTTGGAGTGCATGCTGAGTTGGGAGTGCGGAATGCGGAGTTTGGAATTGGGAGTGTTACAGTGGTCAGGAGTTGGGACTCACCAGGGAGCCTGCATGGCAGTCGGCGTCCGGCCAGTTACATTCCGACCAATTCAGTTTCCCTTTGTGAAACTATTTTCATATATTTGCGAATGAGTAATGAAAATCCACCTGATCAAAAAACAATCCATTGAGGATTATGTCCTTAAGAATGCCAGAAGTCGGTCATCTTTTGAGATATGGTTGTCAATTGTTAGACATGTGGATTGGCATGAACCTAAAGATATTATCTCAACTTTTAATTCGGCTGATATCCTGGGAAAGGGTTCTGATAGAGTCGTATTCAATATTGGTGGCAACAATTATCGACTGATATGTAAATATCATTTCGGTACAACACAAGTCCACATATTCATCAAGTGGATCGGCACTCATGCAGCGTATTCAAAACTCTGTAAAGAAGGGAAACAATTTGAGATTGATAAGTTTTGATTTAAACAAAAGAGAGATGAAAAAGGAAACCTTAAAATATACAATAATCCGTAATCAGGAGCAGTATGACAAGTATTGTGTAATACTGGAAGATTTAGTATCTCAGGATAACGCAGATACTCAGGATGAAATAGATATGTTAACACTCTTAATTGAAAAGTGGGATTCTGAAAATAATACTTTTGGGAACTCGAATCCTGTTGAGATACTAAAAGCACTCATGACAGATCATAAACTTAAAGCAAAAGACCTGGTATCAATTCTGGATTTATCTAAAGGGACAATTTCCAAAATATTAAATTATCAGAAAGGACTTTCTAAGGAGACAATTCGAAAATTAGCCGATTATTTTAGCCTCTCACAGGAAACATTTAACAAACCGTATAAACTAAAAAATGAGGTTAATCGACATTTCAGGAATGCAAGTCTTATGAAAGGTTAATTGGAAGGTGGCGGGGGGAATCTGAAAAATTTCCACATTTGGATTTCCATCAGCGTCACGCGTATGTTCTGATTCGGACGGTTTTTATATTTTTTGGCGAAAGCCAATCAACAAACGCTAATTGGCTGTCGTTTAAAGACTGATGAAAATTGCCTATTCTGCCATCGGCTTGGTATCTTTTATTCTTCTGGTCTATGCGACATTGGGAGCCTTTCAAATATTTCCAGGTTTCGTTTTGCTCATATTTTCCCTCTCCCCCCTTTTTGTGATATGGATGGTATGGGTCGTTCTGAAATACGGCACTTATGATGGAAGAGAATTAAAGGAAGGAGAGGAATACGGGTACGGCGACCGCCCGGCAAGTCCAAAATAACATTGATTTTATCTGGTTGTAAAATCCGAATCATCGAGTCAGGTCAATCTCTTTTCTATATTTGATCGACCAATTCATTTTTTCCGCATGGCCGACACCATACCAGAAAAACCAATAACCTGTATTAATTGCAATGCTGAAATTTTTGGCCCACACTGCCACAAATGCGGCCAACTCTCAAACGTCCGAAAATTAACAATAACCAATCTTGGCCAGGACCTGCAAGAACACGTTTTTGGCCTGGATTCGCGCTTCCTGCGAACCTTGAAGAAGGCCTTCAAAAATCCCGGTGACATGTCGAAGGCATTCATTGCGGGGAATCGACGCCGGTATTTCGGACCGGTGGGCTTTTTCTTCATA
>JBGTLS010000522.1:0-2371 GCA_041744015.1 Cryomorpha sp.
TGGACAGAATTTCATTTCCATTTGAATTTACATCAGCGCCCAAATTCACCGGCTCTGTCCATTCGCCATCTTTCAATTTTGTTTTCCAGAGATCCATACCTCCATATCCTCCCTCCCTGTCACTTGAGAATATGAGTGTGGAATCAACAGATCGGTATGCGGGATAAGAATTATTGCATTTACAATCTGTGAACGACAATGGTCCCTGAAACTTAAGTTCAGCACTGAAACCGATTAATTCCATGCGTTCTGCATTGGATTTTGAAGCATAGGGAAGTCGTTCGATTGTAGATATAACAAGCGATGAATCGGATAGATAAACACCTGGCCCGATTTCTTCAAAACGGCGGGCCTGCATACGATGGGTGATTTTAACCAGATCGGGTCTGGAGCGCATTTCTTCGAGATCAAATTGCATCACAGAATTGCTCTCCTGCCGTATGGGATAAAAAATTGGTTCGGTGCCCTGATCTTTTAAAAGTTGAGGGACGGTATCATTCATCCAGGCGATCATTACGTTTTCTCCGTTGGTAATGCCCACTGTAGGCCTTACGTCCACGGGCAGAAATTCACCGGCCTTGCTTAAAAGTCGCACCATGTGGTTCCATTCATTTTGGAACTTTCCGTTATCCGGAAATTCATTGACGAGTTTTTCCAATATTTTTTCGGCTTCCGCAAAATCAAATGAGGCCGCCTTCAGTTTGGCACGTGCCAGTTTTACTTCCGGATCGTCACACGTATTTCCTTCCACACCAATCAACATCGCCTCGGCCTGCTGAAACCTTCTTTCGTTTACCAAAGTGATAAAACTTCCACAATCTACTGTGGTAGGTTGAGGATCTGTATATGCATCGGCAGATGGCTGAGCCATTGCAAAATTCCAACCACAGATAAGGATTGATATGATGGCGATGTTTCTCAAAAGTATCGGGGAGTAATATTCGATGAGCGATAGATTGAAATATCATAACCGATGAATATTTCATGCGAACCACTTTGATAAGTGGCCATATTATTCATGGACCAGTCATAAGCATATCCGAAATGAAACTTATCTGATATATACATATGCGCCGAAGCAACCATTCCAAATCCATATCGATATGTAGTCGTAAGCCAAACCTTGTTGTGAAACAGTGAGCTCAAACTCAGATCAAACTGAAGCGGTCCACCCAATTCGTGCCGAAGCAAAAAACCAGGTTTGAGCGCAACCGATTTTGATACACCAAATACTTTACCCCCAACGAGATTTACGAAAGAACTCAGACGGGCATCACTGAATGTATTTTCGTATAGCCCTGGTCTGTTCAGATTTGAAACACTCAACCCCAGATACGACCTCGCGGTAATGTACATCAATCCAAAATCGAAATTGGGAATCCATTTATTGGGTTCGAGCGCATAAGCAGCAGGGTCGTTTCTTTCATTGAAAGTAAGCGCATCCCAGTCCATCAAATAATTGATTATTCCACCTTGCAGTCCAAAGCTCAATTTTCTTTTTCCACCGAAGTCTATGGCATACGCGTATGCCCCAGAAAATGATGTGGCCCTGCGCGCGCCGATTTCATCATTCTGAAATTGCATCCCCAGCGACATATTCTTTTTACGAAGCGGACTGTGTAAGGAAAAATTCTGTGTTGTTGGCGCTCCTTCAAAACCTACCCATTGCGCTCTGTATCCGGCATTGAGGGAGAGCGCGTCACGTGTTCCAGCGTAAGCCGGATTCACAATGAAGAGATTAAAGATATACTGGCTGTACAAGGAACTTTGCTGCGCGGAACTCAATCCGGCACTACCTAATAAAATACATATGATGAAGAGCCTTCTCATTTTATTATCTGGTAAGTTCTATAAATCCTTTATAGACAACTTCGTCTACGGTAGCGACATAGAAGTACGTACCATCCGAAAGTTTGTTTCCGTTTTTCGTTTCGCCTTTCCAGAGTACATCCGCATTGTTGTATCCTTTTCCTTCCCAAACGGACTGTCCCCAACGATTGAAGATTTGCACATGGTTATCAGAAAATTCCGGTCTTGAAATATTTTCAATTTCCCAACCATCGTTCTTTCCATCACCATTTGGCGAAAAAGCTTTGAAAAACAAAAGTCTGCAATCAGTTTCCGGCCCGGCTTCAATGGAAAATTCCCGGGTTAATGAGCATAATTCTGATTCTACTGTAACGGTATAAAGACCTGGTCCAAGCCGATCCACTTTTGATCCGCTGACATCCACGCTCCAACGTATCGTATATGGGGGCCGACATCCAACCAGGTTTGAGATACTTGCAGCACCATCAGTGGAGGTGGGACAGGATGCATCGAAGGTTTCAATATCGAAGGCGATTCCAGCCAAAATACCCGGCTGTTGAAA